>JBLMVT010000450.1:0-2689 GCA_050256835.1 Betaproteobacteria bacterium
GCTGGATCAGCTGCTGCGCGCTCGAGCGGTTGAGCGCCTGCGCGTCGGTGTTGGCGCAGATGAACTCCACGCCCTGCACGCCCTCGGCGATCATGTGCTCGACGCAGTTGCCGCCGCCGCCACCGACACCGATCACCTTGATCTGCGTGCCTTGCTGGAACTCTTCGATCATTTCGATTGCCATGGTGCACTCCTTCGTTATGTGCAGTTGCCTTACCCGTTGACCCGAACCGCGTCACCCGCCGCGAGCCTGTGTCGGCCCTTCTTCAACATCGAAACCTCAGAAATTGCCCAGGAACCAGTCGCGCGCCTTGCCGAACAGCGTCTTCACCGACCCGGCCTGCTGCTGCGCCTTGTGGCCGCGCGCGCGCGCCAGCCGCGCCTCCTCGAGCAGCCCCATCACGGTGGCCGAGCGCGGGTTGGCCACCATGTCGGACAGCGCCGCGCTGTAGGTCGGCACGCCCTTGCGCACCGGCTTGAGGAAGATGTCCTCGGCCAGCTCGACCATGCCCGGCATCACCGCCGAGCCGCCGGTCAGCACCACGCCCGAGGACAGCAGCTCCTCGTAGCCGCTCTCGCGGATCACCTGGTGCACGAGAGAGAAGATCTCCTCGACGCGCGGCTCGATCACGCCGGCCAGCGCCTGCTTGGACAGCATGCGCGGCGCGCGGTCGCCGAGCCCGGGCACCTCGACGTTCTCGCCCGCGTCGGCGAGCAGCTGCTTGGCGACGCCGTACTCGACCTTGATCTCCTCGGCGTCCTTGGTCGGCGTGCGCAGCGCCATCGCGATGTCGCTGGTGATCAGGTCGCCGGCGATCGGGATCACCGCGGTGTGGCGCACCGAGCCGTCGGTGTAGATCTGCACGTCGGTGGTGCCGGCGCCGATGTCGACGACGGCGACGCCGAGGTCCTTCTCGTCGGCGGTCAGCACCGCGGCGGCCGAGGCGCTCGGATTGAGCACCAGCTGGTCGACCTCGAGGCCGCAGCGGCGCACGCACTTGACGATGTTCTCGGCCGCGCTCTGCGCGCCGGTGACGATGTGCACCTTGACCTCGAGGCGGCCGCCGCTCATGCCGACCGGCTCCTTGACCTCGTGGCCGTCGATCACGAACTCCTGCGGCTCGACCAGCAGCAGACGCTGGTCGTTCGGGATGTTGATCGCCTTGGCGGTCTCGACCACGCGCGCGACGTCGACCGGCGTCACCTCCTTGTCCCGCACGATCACCATGCCGGTCGAGTTCTGGCCGCGGATGTGGCTGCCGGTGATGCCGGTGTAGACGTGCGTGATCTTGCAGTCGGCCATCATCTCGGCCTCCTTCAGCGCCTGCTGGATCGACTGCACCGTCGCCTCGATGTTGACCACCACGCCGCGCTTGAGGCCGTGCGAGGGCGCCACCCCGAGGCCGGCCACGCGCAGCTCGCCGCCGGCCAGCACTTCGGCCACCACCGCCATCACCTTGGCGGTGCCGATGTCGAGGCCGACGACGAGATCCTTGTAGTCCTTGGCCATGCGTTCCCCGGTGTGCGAATCGTCTAGTTGTGCGGCCGCTCACCGGACTTCGGCGCGGCGGCGACCGTCGTGCTCACGCCCTCGAGGCGCAGCGCGTAGCCGTCGGCGTGGCGCAGGTCGGCGTACTTCAGCGGCCGGCCGTAGCGCGTCGTGACCTGCGACACGGTGCGCACGAAGCGCTCGCTGCGCGCGTCCAGTTCGTCCTCGCTGCCGCGGCCGATCTCGATCGCCGCCCCGCTGTCCAGTTCGGCGCGCCACGAGCCGCGGCCCGACAGCGTCAGCCGCTCGACGCGCGCGTTCAGGCGCGCGAACACCGGTGCCAGCCGGCGGTAGGCCGCGAGCAGGGTCGCCGACGTGCCTTCGGGGCCGCTGAAGGCCGGCAGCGCATCGTCCTCGACGTCGCCGAGGTTGGCCTCGAAGACCTCGCCTTCGGTGTTGACCAGCCGGTCGCCGCCGCCTTCGTCCTCGGGCTCCCACAGCGCCGCGGGGCGATGCTCCTCGAGCCGCACCTCGAGCCGGTCCGGCCAGACCCGCCTGACGACGGCGCGGCGCACCCACGGCACCGATTCGAAGGCGCGCCGCGCGGCGCCGAGGTCGAGGCTGAAGAAGTTGCCGGCCAGCTGCGGCAGCGCGTTGGCGCGGATCGTCGACACGCTGTTGCGCGCCACGTCGCCCGCGACCTCGATCGAGCGGATCGCGAACAGCGGCTGGCGCGCGAGGAAGGCGCCCAGCGCGGCGAGGCCGAGCGCCGCCACGCCGGCGAACAGCAGCGTCGCGAGCGCGTTCGTCCAGCGGATGTCGGCGGGCAGCGGCACGGCGGCGTCAGGCATCGAGGCCCGCCTGCGAGATCAGGTGCAGGCACAGCTGCTCGTAGCTCATGCCGGCGACCTTGGCCGACATCGGCACGAGCGAGTGGCCGGTCATGCCCGGCGAGGTGTTCATCTCGAGCAGGAAGGGTGCGCGGTCGGCGGCGCGGATCATCAGGTCGGCGCGCCCCTAGCCGCGACAGCCGAGCGATCGGCATGCCGCCAGCGACGGCTCCTGGATCACGCGCTCCTCGTCGGCCGGCAGGCCGCTCGGGCAGTCGTAGCGCACGACGTCGGTGAAGTACTTGTTCTGGTAGTCGTAGGCACCGCCCGGCGCGACGATGTGGATCACCGGCAGCGCGCGAGCGCCCTC
>JBLMVT010000451.1:0-3527 GCA_050256835.1 Betaproteobacteria bacterium
GTCGGCTTCCTCGAGTCCGACGCGGCCGACGGGCCGCGTGCCGCCTTCGACGCCGTCGTGCTCGGCCCGCGGGCGGCGCGCGGCGACCCGTGCGAGCGCGTCGCGCCGCCGCGCTAGCAGACCGCCGCGCGGGCTTCGCGCCACAATGGCCGCACCTCTCCACGCGGCGCGACCCTCATGGCCCTCTTCATCGTCGGACTGGTCGTCTTTCTCGGCGCGCACTCGACGCGCCTGGTCGCCGACGGCTGGCGCAGCGCGCAGCTCGCGCGCCTCGGGCCGGGGCCGTGGAAGGGCCTGTACTCGCTGGTCTCGATCGCGGGCTTCGTCGCGCTGATCTGGGGCTACGGGCTGGCGCGCCAGACGACGCAGGTGCTGTGGGTGCCCCCGCAGTGGACGAAGCACGTCGCCGCGCTGATGATGCTGGCTTCGTTCGTGCTGCTGGTCGCCGCTTACGCGCCGCGCAACGCGATCAAGGCGCGGCTGCATCACCCGATGCTGCTCGCGGTCCAGCTCTGGGCCTTCGCGCACCTGATGGCCAACGGCACGCTCGTCGACCTGCTGCTGTTCGGCGCCTTCCTCGCCTGGGGCGTGGCCGACTTCCGCTCGTCGCGCGCGCGCGACGCCGCCGCCGGCACCGTCTACCCGCCCGGCACGACGGCGGGCACGGCGACGACGGTGGTCGCCGGCATCGTCGCCTGGGGCGTGTTCGCGTTCTGGCTGCACGGCCCGCTGATCGGCGTGCGGCCGTTCGGCTGATGGCGCTCGCCGCAGGCCTGTTCCGCGCGCCCGATGACGGCCGGCCGCGCTGCGCCTGGTGCGCGGCCACGCCCGCCTACCGCGCCTATCACGACGACGAATGGGGCTTCCCGGTCACCGACGACCGGCGGCTGTTCGAGAAGCTGTGCCTCGAAGGCTTCCAGGCCGGCCTGTCGTGGCTGACGATCCTGAACAAGCGCGAGGCCTTCCGCGCCGCCTTCGCCGGCTTCGACGCCGAGCGGGTCGCGCGCTTCGACGGGCGCGACGTCGAGCGGCTGCTCGGCGACGCCGGCATCGTTCGCCACCGCGGCAAGATCGAGTCGGCGATCGGCAACGCGCGCCGCCTGCTCGCGCTGCGCGAGGAGTTCGGTTCGCTGGCGGCGTACGCGTGGCGCTTCGAGCCGGCGCCGGCGATGCGGCCGAAGCGGCTGACGCTGGCCTCACTGCGCGCGCTGACGACTTCCCCCGAGTCGCAGGCGATGTCCAGGGACCTGAAGCGCCGCGGCTGGACCTTCGTCGGCCCGACGACGGTCTACGCCTTCATGCAGGCGATGGGGCTGGTCAACGACCACCTCGAAGGCTGCCACGTGCGGCCGCGAGCGTCGCAGGCGCGCGCGGCGCTGCGGGCGCCGCACCCAGCCGCTCGTTGATCGTCGCCAGGTCGGCCAGCCAAGCCGCGTAGGCCGGCTCGCGATCGGGCGCCAGCACGCGCAGCAGCGCCGACGGATGCAGGGTGACGAGCACCGGCCGGCCGTCGGCTTCGCGGCGCAGCCAGTGGCCGCGCTCGCGCAGCACGGGCACCGCGCGGCCGAGCAGCGAGCGCGCCGCGGTGGCGCCGAGCGCGACCAGCGCCTCGGGCTGCACCAGCGCGATCTCGTCCTCCAGCCAGTGCAGGCAGGCCGCCGCCTCGCGCTGCGCCGGCGTCTTGTGGATGCGCCGCTTGCCGCGCAGCTCGAACTTGAAGTGCTTGACGGCGTTGCTGACGAACACGCTCTCGCGAGGCCAGCCGAGCTGCGCCAGCGCGCGGTCGAGCAGGCGACCGGCCGGGCCGACGAAGGGACGGCCCTGGAGGTCCTCCTGTTCGCCCGGCTGCTCGCCGACCAGCATCAGCCGCGCGCCGCGCGGCCCTTCCCCGACCACCGACTGCGTGGCGTGCGCGCCGATCGGGCACTCGCGGCAGCGGCCGGTCGCCGCGCGCAAGGCGGCGAGCCCGGGGTCGAGGGTCGGCGTGGCGGCCATGTCCGTCGCCGAGGCAAGCGCGGTGCCGCGCTGCGCGGCCTGCCGTCGGCGCTCGCGTATCCTCGCACGGGCGTGCCGCTTGCTCGGGCGGCGCAGGAGGAGTCGATGCGCATCCGTACGCTGCTGCTGGCGGTCCTGGTGCTCGGGGTCGCACTGTTCGCGGCGCTCAACTGGGCGACCTTCACCGCGCCGACCGCGCTGTCGCTCGGCGTGGCCACCGTGCACGCGCCGCTCGGGCTGATCATGCTGATCCTGCTCGCGCTGGTGGCCGCGCTGTTCCTCGGCTGGGTGATCTGGCTGCAGGGCTCGGTGCTGCTCGAGACGCGTCGCCAGGCGCGCGAGCTGCAGGCGCAGCGCGACCTCGCCGACAAGGCCGAGGCCTCGCGCTTCACCGAGCTGATGGCGCGACTCGACGCCTTCGAGCAGCGTCAGCGCGCCGTCATCGAACAGACCGGCAACAGCCTGTCGGCCTTCATCGGCGAGCTGGAGGACCGGCTCGAGCACGGACGGCTGCCGCCGGACGTGCCGCGCGGCGACGGCCGGCCGCGATGACGCGGGCCGCGCGCCAGCCGCGGTTCACGCCGTGCCCGAGAGGATCGCGTCGCGCCAGGTGCGCAGCTGTTCGGGCGAGGCGTGCGGCGGCAGCGGCGGCACGCGCGGGTCGGTGACCATCTCGACCAGCGTCGGCATGTCCGAGCCGAGCGCCGCGGCCCAGGCCGGACCGACGCCCTGCGGATGGTCGACGCGGATGCCGCGCAGGCCGATCAGCTCGGCGTAGGCAGCGTAGGGAAACTCGACCGGCGGTTCGGGCGGCGCGGCGTCGTCGAACAGGCGGCGCTGCCAGCCGGCCTCGTCGAGGTCGCCGCTGCTCAGCACCATGACGACGAGGCGTGGGTTGGCCCATTCGCGCCAGACGTGGGCGACGGTGAGCAGTCCGTTGATGCCGCTCATCTGCATGGCCGCGTCGCCGAGCAGCGCGACCACCGGCCGGCCGGGCTGCGCGTACTTGGCGGCGACGGCGTACGGCACCGCCGACCCCGGCGTCGCCAGCGCGCCCGACAGCGCGGCCGACATGCCGCGGCGCAGCCGCACGTCGCGTGCGAACCAGTGGGTGCAGGCGCCCGCTTCGCAAGTCACGATGCAGTGCTCGGGCAGGCGCGCCGAGAGTTCGCCGAACACGCGCTGCGGATGGATCGGCTCGGCGTCATCCTGCGCGTCCGCGGCCAGGGTCGACCACCAGCGCCGCACCGCGCGCTCCACCTGCTCGCGAAAGCGCCGGTCGTCGCGGCGATCGAGCAGCGGCAGCAGCGCGGCCAGCGTGGCGCGGCTGTCGCCGATCAACGCGGCGCCCGAGTCCGGGTCGATGTCGATGCGAACGCTGCGCGCCTGCGTGGGCAGGAAGTCGCGCCGTAGGCAGCGAGCGCCGACCACCAGCAAGGTGTCGCAGGCCGCCATCATCTCGCGGCTCGGCGGGCTGCCCATCGGCCCGATCGGCCCGGTGACGAAGGGCAGGTCGTCGGGCACGGCCGATT
>JBLMVT010000452.1:0-4392 GCA_050256835.1 Betaproteobacteria bacterium
CCGGCGCGAGGAAGGCCGCGATCGCCGCCGGCCGCCTCACGCGACCTTGCGCGCCGCCGTCTTGCGGCCTGCCGCGGCGCGCGCCGGCGCCTTCTTCGCGGCGCGCGGCTCGAACTCGAAGGCCACCTTGCCTTCCTTCGCGTCCCAGGCCAGCCGCGCCTTGAACTTGCGCCGCGTCTTGTTGGACACGAAGTTCTCCAGCAGGTCGGTCTTGCCGGTCGCGAGCAGCCGGCTCATCTGCTCGCGCGCCACCGGCTGCTGCAGGATGATCTTGCCGCTCTTGAAGTCGCAGGTGACGTGCGCGCCGACCGCGTGCTCGCAGACGTAGCTGGTGCCGTGCTCGTAGACGCGGCCCTTGCACTTGGGGCAGGCGCCCAGGCTCTGCTGGCCGGAGAAGTCCACCGGCTCGCCGCTCTCGGCGGCGGCGCGCGCCTCGTCGCCGAAGTCGAACTCGAGCTTCCAGTTGTCGATCCCGTCGTCGAAGACGAGGCGCAGCTCCGCGGTGAACGGCCAGCCCGCCTTGGAGCGGAAGCCTTCCAGCGGGCCGATGCACTTGTCGCGCAGGAATGCCTCGGCCTCGGCCGTCTCGAAGGCGCGCCCCCCGGGGATCTTGCTGATCGAGAAGCCGCAGCCCGCACCGTCGCCGGACGGGCCAGTGCACGTGTAGCGGCGATAGTTCTCCCTGACGATGCCGCCGCACTTCGGGCATGGCGTCGCCAGCGTCGCGTAGTCGCCCGGAATGGTGTCGCGGTCGTATTCCTTGGCCTTCCTGACGATGCGCTCGGTCATCGCCGCGATCTCGGCCATGAAGGCGTCGCGGGAGAGGCGCCCGTGCTCCATCTGCGCGAGCTGGTACTCCCAGTTGCCGGTCAGCTCGGGCTTGGTCAGCTCCTCGACGGCGAGCCCGCGCAGCAGGGTCATGAGCTGGAACGCCTTGGCGGTGGGCACCAGCTCGCGGCCGTCGCGCACCATGTACTTCTCGCCGATCAGCCCTTCGATGATCGCCGAGCGCGTGGCCGGCGTGCCCAGGCCCTTCTCCTGCATCGCCTCGCGCAGCTCGTCGTCGTCGATCAGCTTTCCCGCGCCCTCCATCGCGCCGAGCAGCGTCGCCTCGGTGTAGCGCGCCGGTGGCCGGGTCTTCAGCGCGACCACGTCGGCGGCCTCGGTGCGCACGACCTCGCCCGGCTCGACCGGCACCAGGCTGGCGTCTTCCTCCTGCGCCTCCTTGCCGTAGACGGCGAGCCAGCCGGGCTCGACCAGCACCTTGCCGTTGGTCTGGAACCGGTGCTCCCGGCCGGCCGCCTTGACGGTGCTGATGCGCGTCGTGACGAGGAACTCGGCCGCCGGATAGAACACGGCCAGAAAGCGCTTGACGACCAGGTCGTAGAGCTTCGCCTCGGCCTCGCTCAGGCTGCCGGGCGCCTGCAGCGTCGGCACGATCGCGAAGTGGTCCGACACCTTGGCGTTGTCGAACACGCGCCGGGTCGGCTTCACGTAGCCTTCGGCGAGTGCCTTCTTCGCGTGCGCCGAGAGGCCGCGTAGCGGGCCGGGCAGGTGCTCGACGGCGAGCATCTGCATCGTCTTCTTCACCACCGGCACGTAGTCCTCGGGCAGCGCGCGCGAGTCGGTGCGCGGGTAGGTCAGCACCTTGTGGCGCTCGTACAGCGCCTGCGCCAGCGCGAGCGTCGTCTTGGCCGAGAAGCCGAAGCGCGAGTTGGCCTCGCGCTGCAGGGTGGTCAGGTCGTACAGCAGCGGGCTCGACTGCGTGCTCGGCTTGGCCTCCTCGGTCACCGTGGCCGGCTGGCCGCGCACCGCGTCGGCGATCGCGTTCGCGCTGCGCTCGTCCCACAGGCGGTCGGCGCGCGCCTCGGCGTCGTCGCCCTTCCTGAAGGCCGGGTCGAACCACTTGCCGTCGTAGGTTCCCGCCTTGGCGTCGAAGGTGGCGCGCACCTCCCAGTACGGCCGGGCGACGTGGGCGCGGATCTTCTCCTCGCGCTCGACCACGATCGACAGCGTCGGCGTCTGCACGCGGCCGACGGTGGTGAGGAAGAAGCCGCCGTCGCGCGAGTTGAACGCCGTCATCGCGCGCGTGCCGTTGATGCCGACCAGCCAGTCGGCCTCCGAGCGGCTGCGCGCGGCGTCGGCCAGGCCGTGCATCTCGCGGTCGCTGCGCAGCTTCTCGAAGCCCTCGCGGATCGCCTGAGGCGTCATGCTCTGCAGCCACAGCCGCTTGACCGGCTTGGCCGGCGTCCCCTTGGCGCCGCCGGCGTACTGCACGATCAGCCGGAAGATCAGCTCGCCCTCGCGACCGGCGTCGCACGCGTTGATGATCTCGCCCACGTCCTTGCGCTTGATCAGCCGCACGACGGCGGCGAGCCGCGACTTGGCCTTGTCGATCGGCGCCAGATCGAAGTGCGGCGGGATCACCGGCAGGTGGGCGAAGCTCCACTTGCCGCGCTTCACGTCGAATTCCTCGGGCGCCTTGATCTCGACCAGGTGGCCGACTGCCGAAGTGACGACGTAACGCTCGTTCTCGAAATGGTCGTCGTGCTTGTCGAACTTGCCCGAGGTGCTCGTCAGCGCGCGCACGATGTCCTGCGCGACCGACGGCTTCTCGGCAATGATCAGTGACTTGCTCATGGTTCCTTTTGCAACCGCGATTTCAAAGCGGCAGCGGCTGCGTCGCCGCAGCCGCTGCCTACAATCGGCATCCTCGCGCGCGCATGCACGCGCGCGCACCCACATGAATTCAATGTACCCAAAGAAGTCGGCGCCGCCACGCGCCACGGGCAAGGCCCCGAATGGCGGCCGGCGCATCCAGGTGCGCCGTTCGGGCGTGCACGGCAAGGGCGTGTTCGCGCTGCGGCCGATCGCGCGCGGCGAGACGGTGATCGAGTACAAGGGCGAGGTCATCACCTGGCCCGAGGCGCTGCGCCGCCATCCGCACGACCCCCACGACCCGCACCACACCTTCTACTTCCACGTCGACGACAAGCACGTGATCGACGCCGGAGTCGGCGGCAACGCGGCGCGCTGGATCAACCACGCCTGCCGGCCCAACTGCGAGGCCGACGAGGTCGACGGCCGCGTGTTCATCCGCGCGCTGCGCGCGATCCGGCCCGGCGAGGAGCTGTTCTACGACTACGGCCTGGTGATCGACGAGCGCTACACGCCCAAGCTGAAGAAGCAGTTCGAATGCCGCTGCGGCGCACCCAGGTGTCGCGGCACGATGCTCGCCCCGAAGCGCTGACGATGAACCACGAGTCCGCCGCCGACCACCCGCCGCTGGCGTGGGACGCCGAGGCGCTGTGGCGGCAGCTCGCGCCGCTGCTGCCGGGGCTGGCGGTCGAGGTGGTGGCGCGCGCCGAGTCGACCAATTCGCTGCTGATGCAGCGCCTGCGCGGCGCACGCGGCGCGGCGCTGCAGGACATGGTGCTGCCGGGCCGTCGCGCCAGCGACACCCAGCCCTGCCTGCTCGTCGCCGAGCACCAGACGGTCGGCCGCGGCCGCATGGGCCGCGACTGGCAGGCCGCGCCCGGCGCCTCGCTCACCTTCTCGCTCGCGCTGCCGCTCGCGCCGGCCGACTGGTCGGGGCTGTCGCTGGCGGTCGGCGTCGCGCTGGCCGAGGCGCTCGACCCGGTGCCCGCCGGCCGGCCGCGCATCGGGCTGAAGTGGCCGAACGACCTTTGGCTCGACGAGCGCAAGCTCGGCGGCATCCTGATCGAGACCCTTACCGTCGGCGCGCAGCGCATGGCGGTGGTCGGTGCCGGCCTGAACGTGCTGCCGATGGAAGTCGGCCCGGTGAGCAGCGGCTACGCCTGCCTGAGCGAGATCGACCCGTCGGCCACCGCGCCGCACGTGCTGCACACGGTGGCGCTGCCGCTGGTGCGAGCGCTGCACGCCTTCGAGCGCGACGGTTTCCCCGCCTTCCACGCCGGCTTCGCGTCGCGCGACGTGCTGCTGGGGCGAACCGTGCGCAGCGGCACGATCGAAGGCGTCGCCCGGGGCGTGACCGACAACGGCGCGCTGCGCATCGCCACCCCGGCGGGCGAGCAGCTCGTCACCAGCAGCGAGGTCAGCGTGCGGCTGGCCGCGTGGGGCCCGACGACGCCCTCGGCGCTGGGATGATGCGCGCCCTGGTCGCCGCGCTGCTGGTCGCCAACCTCGCCTTCTACGCCTGGTCGCAGGGCTGGCTCGACACGCTGGTCGGCCCGCGCGCGCGCGGCGAGCGCGAACCCGAGCGGCTGGCGCGCCAGGTGCACCCCGAGCTGATCCGCATGCTGCCCTCGCTCGAGGCCAGCAGCGTGGCGGCGAGCGCCTCGCCACGCGAGCCGCGAGCACTGGCCTGCCTGGAGGCGGGACCGTTCGGCGCGGCCGAGGTCGATGCCGCGC
>JBLMVT010000453.1:0-4854 GCA_050256835.1 Betaproteobacteria bacterium
CAACCCCCTGCCGCTCAAGTGCCTGGTCGTCGCGGCGCCGGCCCGCCCGGCGCTGCGGCGCTCGTTCGATGTGTTCGTCGCCGCCTACTTCGACGTCGGGCGCTTCGCGCCGCGCGCGGAACTCGAGGCGCGCGCCGCGTCGCTGCTGCCGGCCCTGCTGCTGGCGCGCGTCGACGGCAAGTCGCCGGTCGAGTACCTGGCCGACCGGCCGGCCGCACAGGATGTCGTGCGCTCGGTGGCGGCGCCGCTGCTGCACGAGCCGCCCTCCCGGCTGCCCGACGTGGCCGACGCGTGGCGGGCGGCGCTGGCCGCGGCGGCCCGACCCTGAACCGGGGTACGGCGTCCGTCAAGCTTGCCGCAAATCTGCCGATAGCCCGGGCAAGCCTCTCCCTGACCGGAAGGATTCTGCTTGGAGCTGCTGTCGACGCGGGCGCCCCTGCTCGCCATCCTGTTGCCGCTGGCGCTGTACCTGCCGCACGCGGCGCTCGACCTCGTGCATCGGGTCGGCGCGCGGCGCAGCGCCTCCTCGGCCGCCTGGCTGCTCGGCGGCGCGGTCGCGCTCGGCACGGCGTGGTTCGCCGCGCTGCTGGTCGCGCTGCTGACGTGGCCCGGCGCGGTGGCACATGCGCACGACGCCAGCCTGCTCGCCACCGCCTGGCTGGTTGCGCTGGGCACCGCCTTCGGCGTGCTCGGCGCGAGCGCGGTCGAGGTGCCGACGCTGCGCCTGTGGACGGCGACGGCGCTCGGCCTGTTCGTCGGCCTCGGCCTGTGCGCCGGCCTGCTGCAGGCCTCGCTGCTGCCGCTCGACCGATGGGCCTGGGTCCCGCTGCTGCTTCCCGGCAGGCTGGTCCTGCTGCTGGCGTTCGCCGTCGTCTTCGGCGGCACCCTGCTGCAGGCCGACGCGCGGCTGCGCGTGTCCGAACGCTTCCACCGGCTGGCGCCCTGGGCGGCCGGCGCCGCCTTCCTCGGCTGGCTGGCGGCGCTGCCGCCGGCCGCCGCCGTCGACCCCGACGTCATGATGTTCGCCAGCGGCGTGTCGACCTTCCACGCGGCGCTGCTCGCCGGCTGCGCCGCGCTGCTCGCGCTGTTCGCCGCACGCGTCGTCTCGCGCATGGACCGGCGCCTGCTCCAGCGGGCCGATGCGCTCGAGCGCTCGCTGCGTCAGGCCAACGAGGACCTGCAGAAGATCGCCTACAACGACGCGCTGACCCAGCTGCCCAACCGGCTCGTGTTCGAGGAGAAGCTGGCCGCCGCCGTGTCCGCCGCCGACCGCAGCGCCGGGCGGCTGGCCGTGCTGTTCATCGACCTCGACGGCTTCAAGCCGATCAACGACTCGCTCGGCCACTCGAGCGGCGACGCGGTGCTGCGCCAGGTCGGCGCCCGGCTGCGCACACTGGCGCGCGCAGAGGACACGATGGCGCGTGTCGGCGGCGACGAGTTCCTGATGCTGCTCACCGGCAGCATGGACGAGGACAGCGCCGCGCATGTGGCGACGCGGCTGCTCGCCACGCTGGGCGAGCCGTATGCGCTGGGCAGCCGCGAGGTGACGCTGTCGTGCTCGATTGGCATCGTCTTCTACCCCGACGGCGGCGCGCACACGAAGCTGATCGCGCGCGCCGACGCCGCCATGTACGCCGCCAAGCGCTCGGGCGGCGCCTGCTACTGCTTCTTCGAGCGCGGCATGGAGGCCAACGCGCACGAGCAGCTCGACCTGCAGCGCGACCTTCGCCACGCGATCGAGAACCAGGAACTGGAGTTGTTCTACCAGCCGAAGATCGACGCCAACTCGGGCAAGGTTACCGCCGCCGAGGCGCTGCTGCGCTGGAAGCACCCGCAGCGCGGGATGATCGCGCCGGCCACCTTCATCCCGATCGCAGAGCGCTTCGGGCTGATCGGCGCCCTGGGCAACTGGGTCATCGAGGACGCCTGCCGGCAGGCGCGGTACTGGCGCGAGCACGGCATGCGCATGCGCGTGGCGATCAACCTGTCGCCGGTGCAGATGCGACAGGACGACCTGGTCGAGCGCATCGTCGACGCGCTCGAGCGGCACCGCATCCAGCCGTCGCTGCTGACCTGCGAGATCACCGAGTCGGTGGCGATGGAGGATACGCGGGCAACCCAGGCTGCTTTTCGCAGGCTGGGCGAAGCGGGCGTGCATCTTTCGATCGACGACTTCGGCACCGGCTACTCGAGCCTGGCCTACCTGCGCAAGCTGCCCGCCGAGGAGCTGAAGATCGACCGCAGCTTCGTGATGGACATCGAGCACAGCATCGACGCGCGCGCGGTCGTCGACGCCGTCGTCCGGCTGGCGCACGCGCTCGGGCTGAAGGTCGTCGCCGAGGGTGTCGAGACCGAGCGCCAGCGCGAGATCCTGGTCGGCATGGGCTGCGACGAACTGCAGGGCTACCTGTTCGCCAAGCCGATGTCGGCGCGCGCACTGCTGATCTGGGCCAGCGACGACCGCGAGCGCGAGACGGCGTTCATGCCCTCGCTGTTCGGCGAGACGCGGCCGGTGACGCGGCGCGACGAGCAGACCACGAGCCGGCAATGGCTGTCGACGGGCAGCCCGGGCTAGCTGCGAGGCCTCAGCGGCGCAGCCACGACGGCAGCAGCGTTACCACCGCGCCGGCCAGCGCGAGCAGGAAGGCGACGATGAAGATCAGCCAGCCGACCCCGAACGAATGGCGCCGCCGCGCGGGGCGCGCGCTGCGGTAGCCCGAGGTCGCGTCGAAGCCGGTGCTGTCGAAGTCGGTCGAGCGCCGGCTCTCGGCCCCGGTCGAGCGCCAGTCTTCGGTGTCGCGGTAGCGGGACATCCGGCGAGTATGTGGGGCGCTGCGCGCGGCGGCGCGACGACTGCATCACGCCGCGGCCGGTCCACCTCCCCGCGTTCGCGGGGGAGGGTTCACGACATCGGCGGCGCGGGTGGCGGCGGATCGCCGGGCAGCGGGACGAACTCGTCGTGGTCGAGATCGGGCAGCTTCATGCGGCCGGCGCGCCAGTCGGCCTTGGCCTGCTCGATGCGCTCGCGCGACGACGACACGAAGTTCCACTCGATGTGGCGCGGCCCCAGGGATTCGCCGGCCGCGACGTAGGCGGCGCGCTCGGCTGCGCGCGGCAGCGCCGTGCGCGCGCCGCCCGACAGTTCCCAGTGCAGGTAGAACAGCGGCGAGAACGTGCGCACCGCGGCGCGTGCGCCGAACGCCTCGCCGGCGATCAGCCGGCCGAACACGCGGGTCTCGACGAACACCGGCAGGTCGTCGGCGGGGTGGTGGGCGAACGCCGGTTCGCACTCCTCGTCGGCCGCGGGCAGCGCCACCCAGGCCTGCAATCCGTGCATCGGGCCGCCCTCGCGGCGCGCGCGCTCGAAGCGCTCGGAATGCGTGATGCCGCGGCCGGCCGTCATCCAGTTGACCTCGGGGGGGCGGATCGCCTGCTCGGAGCCGACGCTGTCGCGGTGCATGATCTCGCCGGCCAGCAGGTAGGTGACGGTCGCCAGCCCGATGTGCGGATGCGGGCGGACGTCGGCCGAGCGCGCCAGCCCGGCCGGCAGCTGCACCGGCCCCATGTGGTCGAAGAAGACGAACGGGCCGACCGAGCGCCGCCTGGCATGCGGCAGCACGCGGCCGACCTCGGAAGCCGCCGAGGTCGCGGCGGCGCTGATCGATGACGAGTTCGGGTACGGCAGCCTCCTTCGCGGCGATGCCGTGCCGAGTATGGCCGCGGTCAGGCGATGCGTCCGTACCACCACAGCGACGCTCCCGCGCCGAGCGCGACCAGCAGCGCCGCCGCCAGCGCCAGTGGCGCGGTCAGCTCGGTCGGCCGGTCGTCGACCTGCAGGCGCGTCTCCAGCCCCTGATAGACGCGGCGCAGCTCGCCGCCGCTGGCGGCGTGGAAGTACTGCGCACCGGTCGCGGCGGCGATCTGCGCGAGCGTCTTCTCGTCCAGGCGCACCAGGATGCCGCCGTTCTCCGGGCCGACCAGCGCGCCGTCCGTGGTGCCGAAGCCGACCGTGTACACCTTGACGCCGCGCTCGGCGGCCATCCGCGCCGCCTCGAGCGGGTCGGAGCCGGCGCTGTTCTGGCCGTCGCTCAGCAGCACGATCGCCGCCGAGCGGTAGCTGCCCGGCGCGACCGCAGGTGCGCGCGGCGGCGCGGGCCGTGCGTCGGGATCGGGAACGGCGATGCCCTGGTCGGGGAAGATCGCCGCCAGCGCCACCACCACGCCGTCGCCGATCGCCGTGCCGCCGTCGACGACGATGCGGTCGATCGCCGCCAGCGCCGCCTGGCGATCCGGCGTGGGCGGCTGCACCAGCAGGGCGTTGTCGGCATAGGCGACGATGCCGACGCGCACGTTGCGCGGCAGGTCGGCCACCAGCGACTTGGCCGCGGCCTGGCAGGCACCGATGCGCGTCGGCTGCACGTCGCGCGCCTGCATGCTGCCCGAGGCGTCGATCGCAAGGATCACGGTGCGCTGCTCGCTGGCCAGCGGCAGCCGGGCCTGCGGCCCGGCGGTCGACAGCAGCAGCGTCGCGGCGGCCAGCAGCAGCAACACCGGCGAGAGGTGGCGGCGCCAGCCACGCTGGGAGGGCCCGGCCAGGCGCAGGCAGCGATAGCGCGCGGCCGTCGCGCGGTGGCGCCGCAGCAGGGCCACGTAGCCCCACAGCGGCAGCGCCAGCAGCAGCGCCAGCCAGAGCAGTTCGGGCCTCGTGAACGACATCGCCGCCGCTCCCGCGCGAACCGGTGCCGGCGGCGGCGCTCAGACCTTTCGACGCGGGACGAGATGGCAGCGGTGGCTGGCGGCAAACGGGCGGCTGTCCTTCATCGCGCTCTCCTGTCCTTGGCTTGCCTGGGCAAG
>JBLMVT010000454.1:0-6756 GCA_050256835.1 Betaproteobacteria bacterium
CGCGCCGAGCTGCAGCTCGGGCAGGGTGACGCGCTCGCCGCGCTGCGCGCCGACCGGCGTGCGCAGCGTCACGGCGGCCTCGCCGCGCAGGCCGAGTTGGTCGGCGAAGGCGGCGGCGATCAGGTGCTCGCTGCTGCCGGTGTCGATCAGCCAGCGGCTGCGTTCGCCGCCGACGGTCGCCTCGACCATCAGCAGCCCGCCGGCGTCGGCGTTGCGCACGCGCACGAGCGCGACCTCGCCGGAGTCGTCGGCGCGCAGCGGGAACACGACGCCGACGAGCGCCAGCGCGAAGATGGCGCGCGCCAGCGCGCGCGCGGCGCGGGCATGGCGAGGCGGGCGTTCCACGGCGGCTTCGAGTATGCGCGGCTCCTACAATCGGCGTCCCCGCCGCGGTCGATCGCCACCATGTCCACCTACGAAGAAAAGCGTGCCGAGCTGCGCCGCGCGGCGCTCGAGTACCACGAGCATCCGACGCCGGGCAAGATCGCCGTGTCGGCGACCAAGCAGCTGATCAACCAGCGCGACCTCGCGCTCGCCTATTCGCCGGGTGTCGCCGCGGCCTGCGAGGAGATCGTCGCCGACCCGGTGCACGCGTTCCGCTACACGGCGCGCGGCAACCTGGTCGCCGTCGTCACCAACGGCACCGCCGTGCTCGGGCTGGGCGACATCGGCCCGCTGGCGGCCAAGCCGGTGATGGAAGGCAAGGCGGTGCTGTTCAAGAAGTTCGCCGGCATCGACGTGTTCGACCTCGAGATCGCCGAGCGCGACCTCGACCGGCTGGTCGACGTCATCGCCGCGCTCGAGCCGACCTTCGGCGGCGTCAACCTCGAGGACATCAAGGCGCCGGACTGCTTCTATGTCGAGCGCAAGCTGCGCGAGCGCATGAAGATCCCAGTGTTCCACGACGACCAGCACGGCACGGCGATCGTGGTCGGGGCGGCGCTGCTCAACGGGCTGAAGGTGCTCGGCAAGGACATCGCGCGGGTCAAGCTGGTCGCCTCGGGCGCCGGCGCGGCGGCGCTCGCCTGCCTCGGGATGCTGCTCAAGCTCGGACTGCCGCGCGAGAACATCTGGGTCACCGACCTGGCGGGCGTGGTCTACAAGGGCCGCGCCGAGCTGATGGACCCGGACAAGGAAGTGTTCGCGCAGGAGACGCCGCTGCGCAGCCTGCGCGAGGTGATCGCCGGCGCCGACATCTTCCTCGGCCTGTCGGCCGGCGGCGTGCTCAAACCCGACATGGTGCAGACGATGGCGGCGCGCCCGCTGATCTTCGCGCTGGCCAACCCGACGCCGGAGATCATGCCCGAGGAGGCCCTGAGCGTCCGCCCCGACGCCATCCTGGCGACGGGCCGAACCGACTATCCGAACCAGGTCAACAACGTCCTGTGCTTCCCGTACATCTTCCGCGGCGCGCTCGACTCGGGCGCGACGACGATCACGACCGAGATGGAGATCGCCGCGGTGCACGCGATCGCCGAGCTGGCGCAGGCCGAGCAGAGCGAGGTCGTCGCCGCCGCCTACGAAGGCGCGACGCTGAGCTTCGGACCCGAGTACCTGATCCCCAAGCCGTTCGACCCGCGACTGATGATCAAGATCGCGCCGGCGGTGGCGCGCGCCGCCGCCGAGTCGGGCGTGGCGACGCGACCGGTGCCCGACTTCGATGCCTACCGCGAGAAGCTGCAGACCTTCGTCTACGCCTCGGGCGCGACGATGCGGCCGGTGTTCACCATCGCGCGGCGCGCCCAGCACAAGCGCGTCGCGTTCGCCGAGGGCGAGGAGGAGCGCGTGCTGCGCGCGGTGCAGGTGGTGGTCGACGAGAACCTGGCGCGGCCGACGCTGATCGGCCGTCCCGAGGTGATCGCGCAGCGCGCCGAGCGCTTCGGGCTGCGCCTGCAGGCCGGCCGCGACTACGACCTCGTCAACACCGAGAACGACCCCCGCTACCGCGGCTACTGGCAGACCTACCACCGCATGACCGAGCGCCGCGGCGTCACCCCGCAGCTGGCGAAGATCGAGATGCGCCGGCGCCTCACGCTGATCGGCTCGATGCTGCTGGCCAGCGGCGAGGTCGACGGCATGCTGTGCGGCACCTGGGGCACCAACGCGATGCATCTGCGCTACATCGACCAGGTGATCGGCCTGCGCGAGGGCGTCGCCACCTACGCCTGCATGAACGGGCTGATCCTGCCGCACCGCCAGCTGATGCTGGTCGACACCCACGTCAACTACGACCCGAGCGCGGCCCAGGTGGCCGAGATCACGGTGCTCGCGGCCGAGGAGATGATGCGCTTCGGCATCCAGCCCAAGGCGGCGCTGCTGTCGCACTCGAACTTCGGCTCGAGCGACCAGCCCTCGGCGGTGAAGATGCGCCAGGCGCTGGCGATCGTGCGCGAGCGCGCGCCCTGGCTCGAGGTCGACGGCGAGATGCACGGCGACGCCGCGCTCGACGCCGCCTACCGCGCCGAGCTGATGCCCAATGGCACGCTGGCCGGCGAGGCCAACCTGCTGGTGCTGCCCAACATCGATGCCGCCAACATCGCCTACAACCTGCTCAAGACCGCCGCCGGCGGCGGCATCGCGATCGGCCCTGTGCTGCTCGGTGCGGCGCGGCCGGTGCACATCCTCACGCCGTCGGCGACGGTGCGGCGCATCGTCAACATGACGGCCCTGACGGTGGTCGACGCCAACGCCGCGCGCTGAGGCGGCGACGCGACCGCTTCGCTAGAATCGACCGCCCGCGACCCTACCCTCCTTCATGAGACTCCTCGGCTCCCCCACCAGCCCTTACGTGCGCAAGGTGCGCATCGTGATGGCGGAGAAGAAGCTCGACTACCAGTTCGTGATCGAGGACGTGTGGGGGTCGGACGCGATCCTCAAGTCCAACCCGCTCGGCAAGGTGCCGTGCCTGGTGATGGAAGGCGGCGAGGCGGTGTTCGACTCGCGCGTCATCGTCGAGTACGTCGACACGCTGTCGCCGGTCGGCCGGCTGATCCCGCAGTCGGGCCGCGAGCGCGTCGAGGTGCGCACCTGGGAGGCGCTGGCCGACGGCCTGCTCGATGCCAGCATCCTGGCGCGTCTCGAGCAGACCTGGCCGGGCCGCGCCGACGGCGAGCGCAGCGGCGCGTGGATCGACCGCCAGATGACCAAGGTGCACGCCACCTTGAAGGCGATGGGCCAGGGACTCGGCGAGAAGCCGTTCTGCTCGGGCATCCACTTCTCGCTGTCGGACATCGCGGTCGGCTGCGCGCTCGGCTACCTCGACTTCCGCTTCCCGCACATCGACTGGCGCGGCGCGCATCCGAACCTGGCGCGCCTGCACGAGAAGCTGGCGGTGCGGCAGAGCTTCGTCGACACGGCGCCGCCGGCGGCCTGAAGCGTCGGTCCCGCCGCCCGATCCGGCACGCGGATTGCCCCGCGCGGCTGTGCCGCACGTTCCCCCGCTCGGCCCTGCGCTCGCCTCCTGCTCGCTCGCGCTGGTGCTGGCCGCCTGCGGCGGCAGCGAGTCCGCGCCTCCTGCTCCGGCCTTCGCCGACGGCGTCGACATCGGCTGCGGCGACCCGGCCTTTCGCGCCGAAGCGCTTCGCCTCCTGAACGATCGCCGCGCCCGCGGTGCGGACTGCGCCAGCGAAGGCGTCTTCGCGCCGGCCGCGCCGCTGGCCTGGAACAGCCGGCTCGAGCAGGCCGCCTATGCGCACAGCGCGGACATGGCGACGCACGACTACTTCGCCCACGTGGCGCCCGACGGCAGCACGCCGGGCGACCGCATCGACGCTGCCGGCTACCGCTGGTCGGCGGTCGGCGAGAACATCGCCGCCGGCTACCCCGACGCCGCCGCCGTCGTCGACGGCTGGACAAGCAGCCCGGGCCACTGCGCCAACCTGATGAGCCCGGCCTTCGTCGACGCCGGCATGGCCTGCGCCGCCAACGCCGCGAGCCGCTACGGCCGCTACTTCACGCTCGATCTCGCCGCGCCACGCTGATACGGCTCAGGGCGAACCGGCCGGCGCGCCGGCGATCACCCCGCCGCCCAGGCACACATCGGCGTCGTAAAGCACCGCCGACTGGCCCGGCGTGACGGCCCACTGCGGCGCGTCGAAGTCGAGCCGGAAGGCGGCTTCGCCCTGCGGCGCGTAGCGGCACTCGGCGTCGCTCTGCCGGTAGCGCGTCTTCGCCGCGTAGCGGCCGGCGGGCGGCGGCGCGCCGGCGATCCAGCTCGCGTCGTCGGCGACCAGCGCGCTGGAGTGCAGCCACGGATGGTCGTGGCCCTGCACGACGAACAGCGTGTTGCCCTCGACGTCCTTCTTCGCGACGAACCAGGGCGCGTGGTCGGCGCTGCCGCGCGCCGCCCCGCGTTCCTTGACGCCGCCCAGCCCGATGCCCTTGCGCTGGCCGAGCGTGTAGAACGACAGCCCGACGTGCTGGCCGAGCGTGCGTCCGCGATCGTCTTTGATCGGCCCGGGCGTGTTGGCGAGGTAGCGGCCGAGGAACTCGCGGAACGGCCGCTCGCCGATGAAGCAGATGCCGGTCGAATCGCGCTTGGCGGCGACCGGCAGGCCGATCTCGGCGGCGATGCGCCGCACCTCGCTCTTGCGCAGCTCGCCGAGCGGAAACAGCGTCTTCGCCAGCTGCGCCTGCGTGAGCCGGTGCAGGAAGTAGCTCTGGTCCTTGGTCGCGTCGACGCCCTTGAGCAGCTCGAAGCGGCCGCCGCGCTGGCGCACGCGCGCATAGTGGCCGGTGGCGATCTTCGCCGCGCCCAGCCGCAGGGCGTGGTCGAGGAAAGCCTTGAACTTGATCTCGGCGTTGCACAGCACGTCGGGGTTGGGCGTGCGGCCGGCGCGGTACTCGCGCAGGAACTCGGCGAACACGCGGTCCCGGTACTCCGCGGCGAAGTTGACGTGCTCGATCTCGATGCCGATCACGTCGGCGACGCTCGCCGCGTCGAGGAAGTCCTGGCGCGAGGTGCAGTGCTCGTCGTCATCGTCGTCTTCCCAGTTCTTCATGAACAGGCCGACGACCTCGTGGCCCGCCTGCTTCAGCAGCCAGGCCGACACCGCCGAGTCGACGCCGCCCGACAGGCCGACGACGACGCGCTCCCGGGCCGTCATCGGCCGAGCGCCCACACCGAGTCGTGGGTGGTGATGGCGTCGAGCGGCAGGCGCCGGCCGCGCGCATGGTCCTCGATGCAGCGCAGCACCAGCGGCGAGCGATGCCGCTCGCGCGTCGCGCGCAACTCGTCGAGGGTGAGCCAGAGCGTGCGCACGATGCCGGTGTCGAGCGCGCGGCCCGGCTCGGCGTCGCCCGCGCTGCCGGCGAAGGCCAGCCGCAGGTAGGTGATGTCCTCACCGGTCGCCGGTCGCCGGAGGCGCGACAGGTACACGCCGAGCAGCGCCTCGGGCGTGAAGCGGCGCGCCGTCTCCTCGAGCGCCTCGCGCACCGCGCCTTCGAGCGGCGACTCGCCCGGGTCGAGGTGGCCGGCCGGGTTGTTCAGGCGCAGTCCTTCGGGCGTCTCCTCCTCGACGAGCAGGTAGCGCAGGGCGCCCGCGACCGGCTGGGCGATGACGGCAGCGACGGTGACGCTGGGGCGGAACGGACGGTTCATGCGCACATTGTCCCGGCAACTTGCCATTCCCGCGAAAGCGGGAATCCAGGCGGCCGAGGGTTCGCGGCATGCGCGGGGATGACACACTTGAGGCCGCAAGCAGATCAGCTTCGAGGAGGCCGACCGCCATGCAACACCACTTCATCGACGGCCTGTGGGTCACCGCCGAATCGGGCGAGACGCTGCCCGTCGTCGACCCGAGCACCGGCGAGGCGTTCGACCAGCTGCAGCGCGGCAGCGCCGTCGACGTCGACCGCGCGGTGGCGGCCGCGCGCGCTGCGCTCGACGGGGCGTGGGGGCGCATGCCGGGGTTCGAGCGCGGGCGCATCCTGCAGCGGATGTCGGCCCTGATCCTCGAGCGCCACGAGGCGCTGTCGCAGCTCGAGGCGCGCGACACCGGCAAGCCGATCTCGCAGGCGCGCAACGACGTGACGGTGGCGGCGCGCTACTGCGAGTTCTACGCGGGCGGCGCCGACAAGCTGCACGGCCAGCAGATCCCGTACCTGAACGACTTCCACGTCGTCGTGCTGCGCGAGCCCTACGGCGTGACGGCGCACATCCTGCCGTGGAACTACCCGGCGCAGATGTTCGGCCGCTCGGTCGTGCCGGCGCTGGCCACCGGCAACGCCGCAGTGCTCAAGCCCTCCGAGGACGCCTGCCTGACGCCGCTGGCCTTCGCCGGCATCGCCCACGAGGCCGGGCTGCCCGACGGCGCACTCAACGTCGTCACCGGGCTGGGCGAGGAAGCGGGCGCGGCGCTCACCGCACACCCCGGCATCGACTTCGTCACCTTCACCGGCTCGCCCGAGGTCGGCACGCTGGTGCAGCAGGCCGCGGCGCGGCGCCATCTGAAGGTCGTGCTGGAACTCGGCGGCAAGTCGCCGCACCTGGTGTTCGAGGACGCCGACCTCGAGCGCGCCGCCGGCTTCGTGCTGAAGGCGATCACGCAGAACGCCGGCCAGACCTGCTCGGCGGGCAGCCGGCTGCTGGTGCAGCGGAGCATCTACGACCGCTTCGTCGGCACGGTGGCCGAACGCTTCCGCCACGCCAGCGCGGGCACGCCGGCGATGGACCGCGACTGCGGGCCGCTGATCAACGCCGACCAGCAGCGTCGCGTCGAGGGTTTCATCCGAGACGCCAAGGCGAGCGGCATCCCG
>JBLMVT010000455.1:0-6896 GCA_050256835.1 Betaproteobacteria bacterium
ACAACGTCGACACCGCGCGCGACGACACCTGCGTGCTCGCCTTCACCTCGGGCACGACCGGCCAGCCCAAGGCGACGATGCACTTCCACCGCGACGTGATCGCGTCGTGCGTGTGCTGGCCACCGCACCACCTGCGCGCGACGGCCGACGACGTCTTCATCGGCAGCCCGCCGCTGGCCTTCACCTTCGGCCTCGGCGGCCTGCTGCTGTTCCCGCTGCACATCGGCGCGTCGACGGTGCTGATCGAGAAGGCCGGGCCGAACGAGCTGCTCGACTCGATCGCCGCGCACCGCGCGACCGTGCTGTTCACCGCGCCGACCTCGTACCGCGCGATGGCCGCGGCGGCGCGCGAACGGCGCCTTGCCGCCCCGCAGGGCGGCACGCTGCGCAAGTGCGTCTCGGCCGGCGAGGCGCTGCCGGCGGCGACGCGCGCGCTGTGGAAGGAGTCGACCGGCATCGAGATCATCGACGGCATCGGCTCGACCGAGCTGATGCACATCTTCATCTCGCACCCCGACGACGACGCACGCCCCGGCGCGACCGGCAAGCCGGTGCCCGGCTATCGCGCCCGCGTCGTCGACGACGCGGGCCGGCCGGTGCCGTCCGGCACGGTCGGCCGGCTCGCGGTGCAGGGCCCGACCGGCTGCCGCTACCTCGACGACCCGCGCCAGTCGCAGTACGTGCAGGGCGGCTGGAACTTCACCGGCGACGCCTACCGGGTGGACGCCGACGGCTGGTTCCATTTCGAGTCGCGCACCGACGACATGATCGTCTCGGCCGGCTACAACATCGGCGCCCCCGAGGTCGAGGACGCGCTCCTGCTGCACCCGGCGGTCGCCGAATGCGCCGTGATCGGCGTGGCGGACGCCGAGCGCGGGCAGATCGTCAAGGCCTTCGTCGTGCCGCGCGCCGGCCACGAGCCGGGCGACGCGCTGACGCGCGAGCTGCAGGACTTCGTCAAGGCGACGATCGCGCCCTACAAGTACCCGCGCGCTGTCGAGTTCCGCAGCGAGCTGCCGCGCACGCAGACGGGCAAGCTGCAGCGCTTCAGGCTGCGCGAGGCGTAGGCGCAAGTCACGTCGGCTCCGCATCCAGCGCGGCTTGCGTGCGCAACGGCGGAAATCGGCCGAGCAGCTCCGGGCCCTCCACCTGAAAGATCGCCTGCGTTTCGCGCAGCCCGCGCAGGCGGTGCGATCCGAGGCTGCGCAGGCGCAGACCGGCGGGGCGGGCGCGACCCACCGCATCACGGGACGCGCCCGAGAGCAGGATCTGACCGCCGTGCGCCGCAGCGCAGATCCGGGCCACGGTGTGCACGGCCAGGCCGACGTAGCCGGACTCGGTCAGCGTCGGCCGCCCGCTGTGGATACCGATCCGGACCCTGACGCCGACGCCATCGGGCCAGGCACGCGAGCGCACGCCGCGTTCGATCTCCACGGCAGCTTCCAGCGCCGCCGCAGCCCGAACGAAGACGGCAAAGAACTCGTCCGCGCGCGCGTCGACCTCGCGTCCGCCCGCCCGGTGCATGCAACTCCGGATGACGGCGCGCACGTCGGCCAGCAACGCAGCGTAGCGGTCCCCCAGCCGTTGCAGAAGGCCCGTCGAGCTCTCGATATCGGTCAGGAGGAACGTGACGCTTCCGCCCGGCAGGGTTCGCACTTCGCTTGCCTGGGCCTCGACCCGGCCTCGAAGCCTGTCGTTTTCGACCGCCAGCCTGAGCGCGGCGGTCACCGTCTTCACCAGGTGCGGGTTCTTCAGCACGGCGCGATCGTGGATCAACGCGGTCATCGGCTGACCCTGGCGCTCGAGCAGCGTCACCGCCCGCCCGGCTGCCGAGGCGCTTTCCGCCTGCCTCGCCGTCTCCGGCAACGCCACGAGTTGCCCGGTTCCATCGAGATAGCCGCCGGCCGAATCGGACCAGTGCAGGAGCGTCAGCGTCGGGTCGCGCAGCGCGCTGCGCAGTCGCTGCTCGAACTCGCCCGGCGTGCCGACCTGCCCGAGCTCGATCACCAGTCGACCTGCGGTCGCCTCGCTGGTCCGCGATTCGAGCTGCGCGGTCATGAACCCGATCGGCACGATCCCGTACTTCTTGGCCGCGACGAGCAGTCTCTTGCGCGCGCGCTCGCGTGCCGCCTCGTCTTCGAAGGCGACCTGGTTGAACCGCGCCAGCGCGTTTCGGACGTGCGACTCGTCGTTGATCGGCAGGCGCCTGCGACCCTGGGAGTCGATGTACGCAAAGGCGCTGTTGGGCAGCTTCGTGCGCTTCTTCGCGTCGAGCTGGCTCATCACTCCCTCGCCAACGAGTTGGACTGTGGCGGCCACGATACTCCACCAGCAGCGACAACAGCGGAGGTCTGGCGGTCGCGGCGTGAGCCGACGGCGGCCAGTTCGAAGGTCAGCTTGCAGGGCCCTGCTTCACGCGCAGGACGACGCGTCCCGTCACCTGGCGGCGGGCGAGTCGCTGCAGGCCGTCGGCAAACAACGACATTGGCAGTACGTCCGAGACTTGAGGCCGAAGGATGCCTTGCGCCACCGCAGCAAAGAGTCGCTCGTCAGCGATGCGACTTTTGTTGCGGCTGCCGCTCCACCCAAGCGCCCCAGTAGCATCCCACCACGCTGTAGTTCTTCAGCAGCGGCAGGTTCATGGCGAGGCTGGGGATTTCGCCGCTTGTGAATCCGATCGGCAGAATGCGGCCTCCCCAGGCCATCGCCCGCGACACGATGCCGAACAGGGAACCGCCGACGTTGTCGAAATACACGTCCACACCACGGCCGTGGGTCAGTTCGAGCAAGCGGTCGTGCACGGGCTCGCACGAGTAGTCGATGGCGTGGGCCGCGCCCTGCTTGCGTGCCGCTTCGCGCTTGGCTGCCGAGCTGGTGCCCGCAATGACCGTGGCGCCCATCTGGCGCGACAGGTCAACAGCGGCCATGCCAACACCACCCGCCGCGCCGCTGACGAATACGGTCTCACCCGGGCGCAGTTGTGCGCGCGTCTCCAGCGCGTAGTGAGCCGTACCGTAGGCGTAACGCACCGTCGAGCCGATCTCGAAACCGACGCCGTCGGGCAATTTCGTGATGCCCGACTCGGGTGCCACCATGCGCTCGGCCATGCCACCATGCCAGTGGCTGCAGGCCACGCGGTCGCCCACGCACACGCGCCGGACGCCATCGCCAACGGCCAGCACCACCCCCGCAGCGTCGCTGCCCGGTACGAAAGGCAGTGCGGGCTTCATCTGGTAGCGGCCGCCCACCATCAGCGTATCCATGAAGCTCAATGCCGCCGCATGAACGTCAACCAGCACTTGGCCCGGGCCGGGGACAGGGTCAGCAAGCTCGCCAAACTCGAGCGCGTCAATGCCGTTGAAGCTGCTGCAGATGACGGCGCGCATCTCAGCCCAGCTCCTTTACGCGTACCGTGACGACTTCGGCTGTGGCGCACTCCACCGAACCTTGGCGCACGCTGCAGGCCACGACCGACTTGCGCTCACCATGCTGGACGATTCGCGCACGCAGTTCCAGCGGCTGGGCGACGGATGCTGGTTCGAGATAGTTCACGCACAGGCTGCCGGTCACAACACCAAAGGGTGGCGGGCCGCTGCTCAGGTCATGGCCGGCCTCTCGGCAACGCACTGACAGCGATGCCCAGATGGCGTGGCAATCCACAACAGACGCGATCGTGCCGCCATAGACGTAACCCGGAAATCCGATGTGCTCGGGCCTGGGTTGCCAGACACAGACGAAGTCGTCGCCTTTCCAGCGGCTCTTGATGTGCAGGCCGTGTGCATTGAGCGTGCCGCAGCCAAAGCAATGGACTTGCAGGCGGTCCTGCAGCGCGCGCCCATCGTCGAAGGGGTCGTGAGGCGCATCAGGTGCGCTCGGTGAGTCGATGCTCCTGTGTTCCACGGGTTCCATCCTCAGCTCCTGGTTGGTCGGGGGGATCCGTCTGTCGGGCCGGAGTCATCGCCTGCGGTCCGCCTCAGCGATCTCGCGTGCGGAATCAGCATGCCGACCTGCTCGCGATATGTGCGATAGAGCCCGCCGAACTGCTGGAGAAGGTCGCGTTCTTCGAACGCGATGCCGATCAGGATGTAGGCGCTGAACCCGAGGGCGAACAGCAGCCGCCCGGCCGTCATGAGTGGCACCGACCAGAAGCTCAGCATCAGGCCTACGTACAGCGGGTGGCGCACGTAGCGGTAAAGCAGCGGCGTCCTGAACTGGGCCTCGGGCAGGGCGCGCTGCGTCAGGCGTGCAAAGACCTGCTGCAGCCCGAACAGCTCGAAGTGGTTGATGAGAAAGGTGCTGCCCAGCGCCAGCAACCAACCGAGCCCGAACAGGCCCCACAGCATTGCCACGCCCGCGCTGTGTTCGACCCGCCACACGACCGGTGCCTCGATCGGCATCCAGAACCAGAACATCAGCGCCAGCACGGCGCACGTGGCCACCAGATAGGTGCTGCGCTCCACGACCGGGGGCACGACGCCCGTCCACCAGCGCTTGAAGCCGCGACGCGCCATCACGCTGTGCTGGACACCGAACAAAGCCAGCAGCAGCAGATTGGTGGCCAGGGCTTCGACCCGGGGTGCGCTGGCGCCGAAATCGACCGACTTGGGCACGAGCAGGTTGCCGCTGAAGCCGATGAAGTAGAGCAGGGTGGCGAGGCCCGCCACGTAGGCGGCCACGCCATAGAGAAACGAAAGCAGTCCGCGCATGGCCATCTCCTTGTGCAACGGCAGGGTGACGCCCATCGATTGATCGATCGGTAGAGCGCTGTGCGGAACGATAGGAAACGGCCGTCCCTTTAGCGTCCCTGTGCAACGGGACCCGTGTCCGGCTATAAACGCCCCATGCTGTCGCGCTCCCCATCGCCCGCCTTGGAACTGCGGGTTTTCGGCGTGCCCGTCACCGTGGTACAGGGGCGTGAAACGCGACTCCCGCTGAAGCGCGCCGTCGCGCTGCTTGCATATCTCGCCTTCAACAAGGGGCCCGTGCCACGGGCACACTTGGCAGCAATGCTGTGGCCGGACGCCGACGAAGCGCGGGGGCGCACGCGCCTGCGCAGACTGGTCTACACGATCGAAGACGCGGTTGGCGGCAGGCTCCTGTCGTCCGACAACGATTGCCTCGCGCTCGTCGCGCAGACCGTCGAGATCGATGCGCTGCGGTTCGCACATTTCGCACGCCGCGCGGTCGCCACGTCGACGTTCGATGAGAACACCTTGCTGGAAGCCCGCCAATGGGTCGTGCGGGCGCGCCGCCCACTGATGCAAGGCATCGCCTTCGGATCTGAAATCTTCGACGACTGGCTCAAGGCGACGTCGATCGAGCACGAGCACCTGCTGGCGCGCCTGCTCGAGCGCCTGATCGACGCGCTCGGCAGGCGGAGCGAGTTTGCGCTAGCGCTGGATCTTGCCGAAGTGCTGGTCGCGCTCGACGTGTACCGTGAACCGAGCTACGTACTGCTGATGCAGTTGCACGCCCTCCAGGGCCATAGCGCCGGCGTCGAGGCCACCTACACGCGCTGCGCGGAGCTCTTGCGAGCGGAGTTCGGCATCAGGCCCGGCCCGCACACCGAGAGGGCGTACCTGCGGATGACGGAAGATCTGAAGCGGCTGTCGTCCAACCGGGTCGAGCGGCCGAGCGTGCGTTTCGCCGAAGGTGGCTTTGGCGCGGTCGCCTACACGACGCTCGGCGCAGGCGAACAAACCCTGGTGATCGCCCCTGGGTTCGTCTGCCACATCGAGATTGCGCTGGAGCACGCGCCTTTGCGCGCCTTTGTCGAGGCCTTGGCGGATCGCTTCCAGGTGATCATGTTCGACCGCCGCGGTGTCGGCTTGTCCGAGCGGTTGCGCGCCACGAGCACGCCCGCCGCCATGGCCGCCGACATTGCGGCCATCCTCGAGCATGCAGGCGTGCAGCGCGCATGGCTGTTCGGATCGTCCGAGGGCGGACTGGGAGCCATGCGCCTCGCCGTCGATCATCCGGATCGCGTCCAGGGCTTGTGCCTGTTTGGATCGCTTGCGCGGGGCTCAGCCGCGCCCGATTACCCATGGGCTCTGCCTGCATCCGCCTACGACATCTGGCTGCAGCGACTCATTGCCGGATGGGGTGGACCGGTGGGCATCGAGACGTTTGCTCCGAGCGAGAAGGACGATCCCGCGTTGCGCGCCTGGTGGGCACGCATCGTGAGGCATGCGGCGTCTCCCGGAGGACTCGAAACGATTCTTGGCGGCCTTCGCGACGCGGACATGCGCGCCGACTTGGACCGCATCGTCGTGCCGACGCTTGTGATGCACCGGCGCGGCGATCGGGCGGTTCGCTTTGAAGCGGGCGAGCATCTTGCGCAGAAGATCCCCGGCGCGGTTTGGCACCCGCTAGAAGGTGACGATCACTTTTGGTGGTGTGGCGACAGCGCAGCCGTCATCCAGGCGATCCTGAAGTTCGCCGCGCGATGACGCACACGCTCTTGTTCCAAGGCGGTGCACTGATCGTCCGCTTAGTTGGAGAGCGTTCCTGACATCGACGGCAGGCCCAGCGCTTGTCTCAGAGCCTGCTTTGCGCTTTCGAAGCGTCGCTGCGCGAAGACGGCTCTGGGCTGCTGAGCGGTCTGCCGACGCTCGTCAGAGCTGGCACGAGCCCATCTTCATGGCCGACAAGTGACGCTCGCCCCCGGTCGATGACCGGCCATCACGACGATCCATCTCAAGTCGCCACGAGGCTGGCCGCGGATTGACCGGCGTCAATGGGTCGCACGGCAAGGCGCATAGCTTGTCGCCGCATGGATCTGCTCGCCTTTGCCCGCGGCCCGGGGCTCGTGCTCGGGCTGGCCGTGTTCGTGCTCGGCGCGGCGTGGCGGCTGGCCGCCATCGCGCGGCTGCCGCGCCGGCCCGACCGTTCGCCGG
>JBLMVT010000456.1:0-4758 GCA_050256835.1 Betaproteobacteria bacterium
TGCGTGGCCAGCGCGCGCGCCACCTCGAGGCGCTTGCGGTCGGGCAGCGTCAAGCTCGCCGCCGGCCGCTCGCCGAGCGCGTCCATGCCGAGCGAGCGCAGCGCCGCCTCGGCGCGCGCACGCGCCAGCGCCTCGTCGCGCGTGCCGCGAAAGCCGCCGACCATCGCGGTCTCGCGCACCGTCAGGTCGGCGAACGGCTTGACGAGCTGGAAGGTGCGGCCGATGCCTGCGCGGCACGCCTGGTCCGGGCGCAGGCCGGCGATGTCGCGGCCCTCGAACACGATCCTTCCCGAAGTCGGCGCGTAGACCCCGGCGATCAGGTTGAACAGCGTCGTCTTGCCGGCGCCGTTGGGGCCGATCAGCGCCACGATCTCGCCGTGCGCGACGCGCAGCGACGCGCCCGCGACGGCCTTCAGGCCGCGGAAATGCTTGGAGGCGTCGATCACCTCGAGCATCAGCCGCGCTCCGCCGCGCCGGCGCGCCGGCGGGCGAAGCCCAGGCGGCGCGCCAGCCCCGGCCACAGGCCGCCGGGCATGAACATGATCGAGGCGCCGAGCACGATCCCGTAGAGCACCTGCTTGACGCCGGGCACGTCGATGCCGAAGGCGGCCAGGGCCGCGTTCAGCGACTCCGACAGCAGCGTCAGCACGGCCGCGCCGAGCACCGGGCCGAACAGCGTGCCGATGCCGCCGATGATCGGCGCGAGGATGATCTCGATCGAGCGCGAGATGCTGAAGATCTGCTCGGGGAACAGGTTGCTGTAGTAGAAGGCGTGGAACACGCCGGCCAGCGCGGTGAGCGCGGCCGAGATCTGCACCGCGTAGAGCTTGTAGCGCAGCAGGTCGATGCCGGCGGCGGCGGCGGCCTCCTCGCTGTCGCGGATGGCGCGGAAGTAGTAGCCCGCGCGGCTGCGCAGCAGCCAGGCCGACAGCGCGAAGGCGAACGCGGCCAGCGCCAGCGCGAGGTAATAGAACATCAGCGGGCCGCCGCGCCAGTTGAGCCAGTCGCGCGTGCTGCCCTGCGCCACGCGGATGAAGAAGCCGCCCGAGCCGCCGACCCAGCCGAAGTGGTCGAAGCCGATGCGCGTGAACTCGGCGAAGGCGATCGTCAGCAGCGCGAAGTAGGTGCCCGAGATGCCGAAGCGAAACGCCAGCCAGCCGATCACCGTGGCCGCGGCCACGCACACCGCGACAGCGGCGAGCATGCCGAGCCACGGCGTGACCGCGAAGTGCTGGAACAGCGCCGCCGCGGTGTAGGCGCCCAGTCCGACGAACAGCGCGTGGCCGAGCGAGAGCTGGCCGGCGAAGCCCATCATGATGTTCCAGGCCTGGCCGACGTAGGCCAGCGACAGCAGCAGGATCATCGTGGTGAGCAGGTAGCGGTCGGCCACCAGCGGCAGCAGCATCAGCAGCGCGGCCAGCGCGAGCAGCGCGCGGCGCGAGCGCGGCGGCGCCTCGCGCCAGACGGCGGCGACCGGCGTCACGTGCGCCGCCCGAACAGCCCCTGCGGGCGCAGTGCGAGCACCACGATCAGCAGCGCGAACGACAGCATGCTCTTGGCCGAGGGCGTGACGATGAGCCCGGCGACCGCCTCCGACACGCCGATCAGCACGCCGCCAGCGAGCGCGCCGACCATCGAGCCGAGTCCGCCGATGATCACGATGACGAACGCCAGCAGCGTGTAGCCCGGCCCCGACTGCGGCGTCACGTCGACCAGCAGCGCCAGCAGCATGCCGGCGGCGGCCAGGCAGGCGCAGCCCAGCCCGAAGGTCAGCGCGTACAGGTGCGGCACGTTCAGCCCGACGATGCGCGCGCCGAGCAGGTTGTCGGCGCAGGCGCGGATCGCCTTGCCGAAGGCGGTGTAGCGGAAGATCGCGAACAGCAGCGCGCACACCGCCAGCGCCACCGCGGCGCAGATCACGCGCACCTTGTCGACCACCAGCGGCCCGAGCTGCCAGGAGTCGAGCGCATAGTCGACCTGCACGCTGCGCGCGTCGGGCCCGAAGGCGATCAGCATGACGTTCACCAGCACCAGCGCGAATGCCAGCAGCAGGATGAACTGCGCGTGCTCGGGGCGGTCGACGAAGGGGTTGATCAGCACGCGCTGCAGCGCGTAGCCGAAGCCGAAGAAGGCGAGCGCGACCGGCACCAGCATCCACAGCGGGTCAAGGTGCCAGGCGGCGAAGAGCAGCACGGCCGCGTACATCGCCACCGTCATCAGCTCGCCGTGCGCGAAGTTGACGATGCGCACCACGCCGTAGATCACCGACAGGCCGAGCGCCATCAGGCCGTAGACCAGCCCGGTCAGCAGCCCGCTGAGGACGATGTTGACGACGGCGTCGATCGGCATGGGGTCGCGCCGCGCACGCCGCGCGTCAGGACTTCAGCGGCGCACCCCAGCCGGGCATCGGGAACACCGGCTTGTGCTCGGCGCTGGCCGCCGGCAGCACGACGCTGGGGTGCTGGTTCAGGTTCTGGATGCACGCCGAGCCGATGTCGTCGTTCTGGCCCTCGGCGCTGAACTTGATCGGCCCGCCGAGCATCATGCGTTCGCGGATGTCGGTGGCGCGGATCGCCGCGGCCAGCGCCGTGCCGTCGGCGCTGCCGGCGCGCCTCACGGCGTCGCCGATGACCATCATCGCCTCGAAGGTGAAGCCGACGTTGAGCGCGTGGAACAGCAGGTTCTCCTTCGGGAACTGCTTCTTCATCTGGCCCTCGACCAGCGCGGTGATCTTCGCCTTCGGGCCGTACCACGGCACGTTGGAGATGCAGTACTCGGAGTACTTGCCCAGCGACTCGTAGAACGCCTGCTCGTACATGCCGGGCGAGCCCGGGCTCACCACGCCCATCGGCGTGAAGCGCTGGCGCACCATCTCGCGCACCAGCAGGATGGCGTCGTTGAGCCGGCACACGAGCATCACGAAGTCGGCGCCGCTGGCCTTGGCCTTGGCGACCTCGACCGACAGGTCGCGCGCCGCCGGGTCGTAGCCGATCTCCTCGACGATCTTGAACGGCAGGTAGTTCAGCTTCGGCAGGATCGCCTTGATGCCGCCGGTCATCGCCTGGCCGAAGGTGTCGTTGACGTGCATGAACACCGCCTTGCGCGGCGCCGTGCCGGTGGCCTGGAACAGGTCGCGGAACAGGGCCAGCCCGTTGGTCACGAGCTGCGGCGCGGTCGGGAAGTTGCGGAAGACGTACCGGTAGCCCTGCTTGGTGATCTGCGGCGCGGCGGCGATGTTGACGATGAACGGCACCTTGCGCTGCTCGGCCACCTGCGCGATCGCCGCCGAGGCGCCCGAGTCGAAGGCGCCGACCAGCACCTGCGCGCCGTCGTCGACCAGCTTCTCGGCGCGCGCGCGCGCCTCCTCTACCTTGGACTCGAAGTCGGCGTTCATCAGCTCGAGTTCGACGCCGTACATCTGCCGCACGAGCGCGGGCGCGATGTCGGCGCCCATCTGGCACGACTGGCCGATCTTGGCCAGGTAGCCCGAGCGCGGCAGCAGCACGCCGACCCTGATCTTGCGCGGCTGCGCGCGCACCAGCGCCGGCGCGCCGAGCGTGGCGGCGCCGGCGGCGGCCATCCGGTTGAAGTCGCGGCGGGAAAGTCGGCTCATCGGGGTCTCCGTGCGGCGCCGTGCCCGGCGCACGACGGGGCGCACCGTAGCACGCGTCGCGGCACGACACATCAGGGCAAGCCTTGATGCGCCGGCGCGGAACTCAGCGCGGGCGCAGCCGGTCGCGCAGCCAGTGCGCGCTGCGCAGCGCGCCGCCGAAGCTGTACAGGTGCACGCCAACCACGTTGGTCGAGGGCTGGCCCTCGCACCAGTGCGCCAGCGCGCGCAGCTGCTCCTCGGGGTCGGTGTGCATCGCCAGGTCGCCAATGCCGTCGACGCCGAGCCCGCGCAGCGCTCGCAGCGATTCGCTCACCCCGCAGCGCGCGGCGTAGCGCATCAGCGCCAGCGGGTCGGTCGGCCCGGCCATGCCGACGTACACCGGCGCCTCGGGCGCGCGCCGCGCGAGGTCGGCGCAACAGGCGAGCACGCGCGTCGGCGCGAAGGAGAACTGCGTCACCACGTACGCCCCGAGGCCCTGCTCGCGGGCCAGCGCCAGCTTGGCGTCGAACGCCTGCGCGAGCGCCGCCGCGCCGATCCGCGGGTGGCCCTCGGGGTAGGCCGCGATGCCGATCTCGCGGATGCCGGCGTCCTTCAGCGCGCCCTCGCGCAGCACCGCCAGCGCGTCGGCGTACGGCCCGCGCGGTGCAGCCTCGTCGCCGGCGATCAGCAGCACGCGATGCACGCCGTGCTCGTCGGCGGCCGCCTGCAGGAACCCGGCCAGTTCGGCGCGGCTGGCAAAGCGTCGCGCCGCCACATGAGGCACCGGATCGAGCCCGGCGCGGCGCACCGCTTCGATCGCCGCCAGCGTCTCGGCGAGCGGCCGCGCCGCGGGTGCCGGCACGTAGACGCAGGTGTTGACCGGCAGCGCCTCTGCGACCCGCGCGATGGTGTCGCGCTCGCGCGGCGAGATCTCGATCGAGGCGTTGGCCAGCAGGTCGGCCAGCGCGCCCCCGGTCGCGGTCGCGAGGGTCTCGGCAGGTTGCATCGGGGACTCCGGCACAGGCGATGCGCCATTGTCGGCCGGCGCGCGGGCCGGCGCCAACGACCTGCCGCGCGAGGCCCGCGTGCGATGATCGACCGGCGATGAGTCTCCTCGATCCGGCCGGCAGCCCGGTGCCGGTCCTGAGCCCGCCCGCGGCCGACGC
>JBLMVT010000457.1:0-5881 GCA_050256835.1 Betaproteobacteria bacterium
GTGGTGCGCCCCGGGCGCGCCGAGACCGCCGCGAAACCGCCCGCCGCGGCGCGCCAGCTCGCGCTCGACGTGACGCTCGACCTCGGCCAGCAGCTGCGGCTGCGCGGGCGCGGCATCGACACGCTGCTGCGCGGCGAACTGCACGTCGGCGCACCCAGCGGCCAGCTCGCCGTCGACGGCAGTGTGCGCACGGCCGAGGGCCATTACGCGGCCTACGGGCAGAAACTCGACATCGAGCGCGGGCTGCTGGCCTTCGCCGGAGCGCCCGACAACCCGCGCCTGGACATCGTCGCCATCCGGCCCAACCTCGACGTGCGCGTCGGCGTGGCGATCGCCGGCAGCGCGCAGGCGCCGCGCGTGCGGCTGATCTCCGAGCCCGAGATGTCCGACGTCGACAAGCTTTCCTGGCTGGTGCTGGGCCGTGCCAGCGAAGGCCTGGGCAGCGCCGACACCGCGCTGCTGCAGCGCGCCGCGCTCGGCCTGCTCGCCGGCGAGCGCAACGGCCCCGACCTGACGCAGCGCCTCGGGCTCGACGACCTGTCGCTGCGCCAGCAGGCCAACGGCGAGGTGCACGAGACCATCGTCAGCCTGGGCAAACAGTTGACGCGCCGCTGGTACGTCGGTTACGAGCGCGGGCTCAGCGCCACCGCCGGCACCTGGCAGCTCATCTACCGCGTGGCACAGCGCTTCACGCTGCGCGCGCAGTCGGGGGCCGACAACTCGCTGGACCTGATCTGGACCTGGCGCTGGCAGTGACGGTCCGTGCGCGACGCTGTGGGATGATGCGCGCCGCGCTCCCGCCGTAGTTCAATGGACAGAACGGGCGCCTCCTAAGCGCCAGATACAGGTTCGATTCCTGTCGGTGGGACCATCTCCGCCCGAGAGATCTCACTGGGCTCTCGGAGCCGGCGCCGATTCAACGAGCGCGCGGGTTGCGCTTGCGCCTCGGCCGGGTGGGCAACCCGTGCTCGCGCCGAAACGCCTCGACATCGCGCCGGTGCGCCGGCACGATCCAGGCGAGCAGGACGACGCCGACCACGCACATGAGCAGGAGGACGGCGGCGACGATCTTCTCGTCGGGAGCCATCAGGCGCCCCGCTGCCGCGGGCCGCTCACTGCCGAGCTCGTGAGCCGCACGGATCCGAACATGTCGTAACACTCCTAACGAATGGGCACTTTGCCCATTTCTCCTGGAAAGTCTGCCATGAGGCCCGGCAGCGACCTCCGGCAACGCCTCCCCCATGTCGGGTATGCGCGCGGACTTGACGTGCCGCAATCCTCGCGCGCGGCAGCGCTTCCTAAGATGAACGCGAGGCTCGCTACGCGGCATCGCCGGACCTCGCTTCACCTTCGCGATGCCGGCAACCTTCGAGGCGATTCATGACCCAGACTGCCCGCAAGAGCGCGTCGACCGCGCAGCGTGCATCGGCGCCCGTGCGCAAGCGCAGGGCCGCTGCCGCACAGTCCGCCGCCGACCCGGCTTCCGCCCCGGCCGGGACGCCGACCCGCGAAGACCGGGTCCGCGAACTCGCCTACTCGTACTACGAGCAGCGCGGCCGATGGGACGGCCACGACGTGGACGACTGGCTCCGGGCCGAGGCCGCCGTCGGCGCCCCGCTCAGCCCACCCTGAAGTTCGCGAACTGCCACGGGTCCGTGCGGTCGACCGGTTCCTCGAACAGCCGGCCGCGGCCGGCGAGCGGCGTCCAGTCGGACGCGACGCCGACCACGTCTCCCAGGTACGGACGCGTCAGGTCGAGCATCTCGTCGAACGGAAGGTCGTCGGGCTCCACGACGCCCCGCCGCGGGTTGCGGATCGCCCAGACGACGCCGGCCATGACCGACGCCGTCACCTGCAGCGTGGTCGCGCTGTTGCAGGGCGCGAGGGCGCGCGCCTGCTCGATCGTCAGCCGCGAACCGTACCAGTACGCGCCCGTGCGCGGCCCCATCAGCAGCACCCCGAGCTCGTCGCGCCCTGACACGATGTCGTCGCCGAGCAGCCGCTTGTGCGCCTGCGCGCGCCATTCGCGGCCGGCCAGTTCGAGCAGCGACAGCACCGCGTCGTCGCACGGGTGGTAGGCGTAGTGCACGGTCGGCCGGTATTCGGGAGCGCCGGCGTCGCCGACCGTCAGGTGGTCGGCGATCGAGATCGATTCGGCGTGGGTGATCAGGAACGCGTGCAACGGCCCGGCCAGCGGCGTCCAGCTGCGCACGCGCGTGCTGGCGCCGGGGCGCTCGAGGTAGATCGAGGCGCGGCTGCCCGCCGCATGGCGCGCGCCGTCGGCCGGGAAGTGCCGCTCGTGGCTGCCCCAGCCCAGCTCCGCCGGCTGCAGCGCTTCGGAGATGAAGCCGTCGACCGACCAGGTGTTGACGAATTCGTCGGCGCCCTTGCGGGCGTCGCCGGCCTGCGTGTCGCGCTCGGCGATATGGATCACCCGGACGTCGAGCCGCTGCGCCAGCCGGGCCCAGGCCTCGCGCGAAGCGGGCACGGGCGTGGCCGCGCCGGCCAGGTCGAGCAGGGCCTGCTTGACGAAGAACGAGACCAGGCCGGGGTTGGCCCCGAGCGTGATGATGGCGGTCGGCTGCTCCTCGTTCGACGTGCGCAGCGCGAGCGCCGCTTCGCGCAACGCGTGGTTGGTGCGCCGTGCCGTGGGCAGCCTGCGGTCGGTGTAGGCGCCGCGCCAGGGCTCGGTGCACGCATCGAGGTACAGCGCGCCTCGATCCCGGCAAAGCCGCATCAGCTCGACGCTGCTGACCTCCACCGACAGGTTGAGCAGGAAATCCCCCGGCTGCAGGCGCGTCTCGAGCAACTGCCGGAAGTTCGTGCGGACCATTCTGGCCGCGAGATGCGACACGCCGAACCGGCGCGCCGTGTCCCGACCGCGGTCGGAGGTCTGGATGACTTCGATCTGCCCGGGGTGAACGTCGAGGTGACGCAGCAGCAACGGCAGGACGCCCTGGCCGATGCTGCCGAAGCCGAGGATCAGGATGCGCCCCCCGAAACGGGCATGCTTGCGCCAGCCGGCCATGGCGCAGGCTAGCAAATCGCGGATGCGCCGGCGACACCGGAACCGATCGATGGCCACCACCTACTACCAAGAGACGGCCGGGCCGCCAGAGCGCTTCGCGCCGCTGCAAGGCAGCGAGGAAGCCGACACGGTGATCGTCGGCGCGGGCTTCGCGGGGCTGGCGACCGCACTCAGCCTGCACGAGCGCGGGGTCGGCGGCTGCATGATTCTCGAGGCCGAGACGGTCGGCCACGGTGCGTCGGGGCGCAACGGAGGCTTCGTGTCCGGCGGCTTCAGCATCGATGCGATCAAGCTGCAGCGCCGCCTCGGCGATGCGCAAGCGCGCCCCCTGTACCTGATGAGCGAGGCCGCGGTGGCCCGGATCCGCGAGCGCATCGAGCGCTACGCGATCGAATGCGAACCGGTCTACGCGGGGATCATCGTCGCCAACTGGTTCAACGAGTCGCGGGCCCTGCGCGAGCGGCAACGCTTCATGCGCGAGCACTTCGGGCTGCACTGGAAGTGGCTCGCGCGCGACGAGCTGCGCGAGTTGCTGCGGTCGGACCGCTATCACGACGGTCTGCACGAGCCCGAGGCCTTTCACTTCAACCCGCTCAAGTACGCGCTCGGCGAAGCGCGCGCGCTGCGCGACGCCGGCACGCGCATCCACGAGGCCAGCCGCGTGGCCGCGATCGTCGCCGACGGCGCCGGCTGGCTCGTCCGCTGCGCGGCAGGGCAGGTGCGCTGCCGGCGCGTGGTCGTCTGCTGCGGCGGCTACATCGAGCGCCTGTGCACCCCGCTCGCGCGGGCGACGCTGCCCGTCGCCACCTACGTCATGGCCACCGAACCGCTCGGCGCGCGACTGCGCGACGCGATGCGCACCGACGCCGCGGTGTTCGACACCCGCTTCGCGTTTGACTACTACCGGCCGCTGCCGGACACGCGGCTGCTCTGGGGCGGGCGCATGTCGGTACGGCAGCGGTCGAGCGCGGAGGTGGCCAAGCTGCTGTACGGCGACCTGCTGCGCGTGTACCCGCAGCTGCGCGGAGTCAGGGTGACGCACGCCTGGAGCGGGCTGATGGGCTATGCGCGGCACAGCATGCCGCAGATCGGCCGCCTGCCGAACGGCCCGTGGTACGCGATCGGCTTCGGCGGCCACGGGGTGGCGCCCACCACGCTGGGCGGCGAGGTGCTGGCGCAGGCGATCACCGGCGAGGCGCCGATCCCGGCGGGACTCGCCGCGCACGGGCTCGACCACACGTTCGGGCGCCTGGGGCTGGCCGCGGCGCAGTTCGTCTACTGGGGCCTGCAGGCGCGCGACGCGGTCCGCGACTGGCGCCTCGGGGGCGCCTGAGCGCGCCCCAAGGCCAACGCGGTGCCGTTGCCATGCCGCCGGAGTTCTGGATCGGACTGAAGCTGCTGGTGCTGCTCGGCGTCGCCAACTCGGCGCCGATCTTCGCCAAGCGATGGCTCGGCGCTCGCTGGAACGCGCCGCTGGACGGCGGCCTGAGGTTCCTCGACGGTGAGCGGCTGCTGGGCCCGTCGAAGACGCTGCGCGGCGTCGTCGGCGCGCTGGCGACGACCAGCCTGGCATCGCCGCTGCTCGGCCTGTCGGCCGGCACCGGCGCCGCGATCGGCGCGGCGGCGATGGCGGGCGATGCGCTCTCCAGCTTCGTCAAGCGGCGGCTGCGCATCGCGCCGAGCGCGAAGGCCACCGGGCTGGACCAGATCCCGGAGTCGCTGCTGCCGCTGCTGGCGGTGCAGGACGCGCTCGATCTCTCGGCCGGCACGATCGCGGCCGTCACCCTGCTGTTCTTTGCTCTGGAGATCCCCGTGGCCCGCCTCTCGCACCGGCTCGGCCTGCGCGATACCCCCTACTGACGCCCGGGCGCGCCCCCCGCTCGCCGCAGCACATGCAGCGCGATCTCCGGCAGGCAGTTGAATCGGGCGTCGACGATCGACGAGCCGCAGCCGACCGACGTGTAGCCGAGCATCGCGCCGTAGCGCCAGTTTCCGCGCGACAGGGCGCGCGGCGCGCCGGAGTCGGTGAGGACGGGGATGCCACCCGGCAGGCAGATCTGCCCGCCATGGGTGTGGCCGCACAGCATCAGGTCGAATCCGCAATGGGCGGCGGCGCGGTACGGCTCCGGCGTGTGCGACAGCAGCACGACGCAGCCCTGCGGCGGGACGCTGTCCGCCGCCTTGTGCAGGCCGTGAGCACGGAAGTAATGCGCGTCGTCGATGCCGGCGACGTAGAAGGCATCGCCGCCGCGCTCGATGCGGACCGATTCGTTCATCAGCACGCCGATGCCGATCGACTCCATCGCCGGCACCATGCGCACGCTGTCGTGGTTGCCGAGAACGGCGAGCGTCGTCGCGGGAAGATGCGGCCGCAATCGGGCCAGCGCCTGCATCGCCGGCCCGTGCGGCCCGACAGTGCGGAAGCGGAAGTCGCCGGTGAGCGCGCAGGCGTCGCACGCGACCGCGCGGACGCGCTCGATCAGTGCGGCCAGGTAGTCGCCGCCGACGTCCAGGTGCAGGTCGCTCAGGTGGAGCAGGCGGTAGCCCTCGAACGCCGCGGGCAGCCGCGCGAGCGCGACCTCGTTGTGCCGAAGCCGGATGCGCAGCGTGTTGCGCCGACCGCGCGACCGCAGCCCGAGCACCGTCAGGGCGGTCCGCAGCACGGCCGGCGCCGCGAGCCAGTTCTCCAGATGGAAGAAATGGGTTCGCCTGCGGAACACCCGGGCCTCGTGCTCGCCTTCGAGTTCGAGGCGATGGCGCAGGTGAGCACGTCCGATGCGCGACTGCAGGCCTTCCAGTGAAGCGCGCTCGTCGTCGTCGAAGTCGGACAGCGACGGCACCGCTCGATTCCTC
>JBLMVT010000458.1:0-6129 GCA_050256835.1 Betaproteobacteria bacterium
CCTCGGCGGCCTGCGGGCTGCCGCCGCTGCAGGTCGAGGCCGCGGCCTTCGCGTGGCTGGCCGCGCGCTGCATCGCCCGCGAACCGGGCAACCTGCCGTCTGTCACCGGTGCGGCCGGGCCGCGCGTGCTGGGCGCGATCTACCCGCGCTGACGGGCCACGAAAAGGCAAGCCCGCTGCGGACGGCCGGGCGGCGTCCCGCATGAAAAAGGCCGCCCGGAGGCGGCCTTTGGACAATGCGCGGGACGCCCCTCAGACGGTGAAGCTCGAGCCGCAGCCGCAGGTGGTCGTCGCGTTCGGGTTCTTGATCACGAACTGGGCGCCCTGCAGATCTTCCTTGTAGTCGATCTCGCCGCCGGCCAGATACTGCAGGCTCATCGCGTCGATCAGCAGGGTGACGCCGTTCTTCACCATCTGCGTGTCGTCGTCGTTGACGATCTCGTCGAAGGTGAAGCCGTACTGGAAACCCGAGCAGCCGCCGCCCTGCACGAACACGCGTAGCTTGAGCTCGGGGTTGCCTTCCTCGTCGACGAGCTGGCGCACCTTCTCGGCCGCGCTGTCGGTGAAGATCAGCGGCGGCGGCGGTTCGTCGTTGACGGCGGCGTGGAGGGTATCGGCGACGGCGCTCATGGTGTCTCCTGCGATCGGTGCTCGACCGCCATTATCCGACGTTCGAGGATGCCAGACGAAGTGCGGGTTTGTCCTCGGCTTTCAAGGGCCTCAGCTCGCCTTCGATCGTCGCGCCGGGATGGAGTTCGATCACGTGATAGCGCACGTCGCCGACGACACGCGCGCCGGGCTGCAGTTCGAGCAGTTCGTCGCACACGATCGGGCCCACCACCCGCCCGCTGACGATGACGTGGCCGGCGCGCACGCTGCCGCGCACCAGCGCCCGTTCGCTGAGAACCAGCAGGCTGTGCTCGCCGCTGGCGACGACGTCGCCGTGCACCTCGCCGTCGATGCGCAGGCCGTCGGCGAAGCGCAGCTCGCCGGTCACGACCGTGCCTTCGCCGACCAGGGTGCGGATCGGGGGTTGCTTCTTCCAGCCGAACATGGCGTCCCTCGCGCTACAACTTCTGCGTCTGCGTCGCCTTCACCGCCCCGCGGCGATCGGCGACGCTCACCTGGACCGATTGAACCACGGCCTGGGCCGGGACGTCGATCACGCCCTCGACCCGCAGGTACTGCCGCAGATGCAGCTCCTTCGGGCCGTCGCCGACGGTCTGGCTCCACGGCCGCCCGCCGAGCGTGCCGGCCAGCGTCAGCGTGTAGCTGCCGTCGAACGGAAGCGGGGACTTGCCCGACTGCATCACCAGCAACTGGAAGCGCATCTGCCCGGCCGCCAGCGGCTCGACCTGCAGGCCCCGGATCGACACGCCCTCGGTGCCCGCGGCGGGCAGCAGCTGTTCGAAGAAGCCGAGGTCGGCCTTCAACGCCAGGTTCTCGGCCTCGATCTGCTTGACCTGCTGGGCCAACCTGTCCTGCGCCGCCTTCTCCATCTTGAGCAGGCTGTCGGCGGTGTTGGCGATCGCCTGCGCCTTGTCGCGCTCGTCGCGCAGCCGCGTCGTCTCGATGCGCAGCCGCGCCAGCTCCTCCTTCGCGCCGCGGTCGAGGCCGGCGATGCTCTTGCCGAACTCGAACGCCCACAGGGCGAGCGCGGCCGAGAAGCCGAGCACCAGCGCGAGCACCGCCCAGCGCAACGGCCAGGGCAGGTGGCTGCGCACGATCACGCGCGGGGCGGCGATCGAATAGCGCCGGCGCAGCGCCTTCCAGCGGATCACGAGACGAAGGCGGCCGCCCGGAGCGGCCCCGTTCCTATCGCTTGCTGAACTGCTTGCGGCGGCGCGCGCCGTGCAGGCCGACCTTCTTGCGCTCGACCTCGCGGGCGTCGCGGGTCACGAAGCCGGCGCGCGACAGGTCGGGCTTGAGCGCGTTGTCGTAGTCGATCAGCGCGCGCGTCACGCCGTGGCGCACCGCGCCGGCCTGGCCGGACTCGCCGCCGCCGTGCACGTTGACCTTGATGTCGAACGCGCCGTCGTTGTTGGTCAGCAGCAGCGGCTGCTTGACGATCATGATCGACGTCTGGCGGCCGAAGTACTGGTCCAGCGGCCTGCCGTTGACCAGGATCTGTCCGTTGCCACGCTTGATGAAGACGCGCGCCACCGACGATTTGCGGCGGCCGGTCCCGTAATTCCAGTTTCCGATCATCGGCATTCCCTCAGATGGCCAGCGGCTTGGGCTGCTGCGCGCTATGCGGGTGCTCGGGACCGGCATAGACCTTCAGTTTGCGGGCCATGGCATAGCCCAGCGGCCCCTTGGGCAACATGCCCTTGACCGCCTTCTCGAGGGCGCGCCCCGGGTGCCTGGCCTGCATGTCCTTGAACGGGGTGGCGTAGATGCCGCCCGGGTAGCCCGTGTGGCGGTAGTACACCTTGTCGGTCGCCTTGTTGCCGGTGACGCGCAACCTGGCGGCGTTGACGACGATGATGAAATCGCCGGTATCGACGTGAGGCGTGTAGATGGCCTTGTGTTTGCCGCGCAAACGGAGAGCAACTTCGCTGGCTACTCGTCCGAGCACCTTGTCGGTGGCGTCAACCACATACCACTCGTGCTTCACTTCGGCCGGCTTGGCACTGAAGGTCTTCATGAGCTTCTTTCGATGCGTCCGCCGGAAGGCAGACGGGTCTATCCGGGTTCGATGCGCCTGGCGGCGCGCGCAGGGTCCGCTCGTCGGTGCCGCTCGTCGATCGGCGGCCTCTCGGATGAACCTGCCCTCGAAAGGGCGGCCTGCGTTTCCCCGCAACCCGATTCTGGGAAAGCCCGCTAGTGTACACGTGGACGGTCAGCGCTCCCGGCCGGCCCTGCAGTGCGGGCGCTTCGACTATCCTCGGGTTAACCCTGAACCCATGACCACCGACCCACCCTCCGCCTCGAAGCGCGACCCGGAACATCCCGGGCGACTGTTCGCGTGGGTGCCGATCCGCTCGCTCGCACCGCGCCACCGGCCGCGCATGCTGGCGCACCTGCAGCAACTCAACGAGCGCGACCGTTACCTGCGCTTCGGCTATGCCGCCACCGACGAACAGATGGCCAGCTACGTCGCCTCGATCGACTTCCGCCGCGACGAGGTATTCGGCATCTTCGATCGCCGTCTGCGCCTGATCGCCCTGGCCCACCTGGCCTACATGTGGCCGACCCGGCCCAACGCCGACAACACGCTCGCCGAGTTCGGGGTGTCGGTGCTGAGCCATGCGCGCGGGCGCGGGTTTGGCGAGCGCCTGTTCGACCATGCCGTCCTGCACGCCCGCAACCGCGGCATCGACAAGCTGCTGATCCACGCGCTGAGCGAGAACGCGGTGATGCTGCAGCTCGCCCGCAAGGCCGGCGCCGAAGTCCACCGCGACGGCTCGGAGTCGGAGGCGCTGCTCAAGCTCCCTCCCGACACGATCGCCTCGCAGGTCGGCGCACTGGTCGAGGACGGGGCGGCCGAACTCGACTACGGCATCAAGCGCCAGGCCCGGCGCCTCGACCGCCTGCTGCACGCGCTGGCCGATCGCGCACGCGCACGGTCCTAAGGCGAGCCTACCTCCGAGCGGGTGGCCCCGAGCTCGGGGATGCCGAGCGCCGATGCAACTCGTTACATTCGCTACATTCTGTTCGGGTCGATTCCCGGTCCCGAACGAACCGCGGATCGCCGATGACCCTCGCCCTGATACTGCAGAGCCTGCCCTGGATCGTCGCCCTGGTCGCGTTGCTGGCGCTGCTCGGCGTGCTGCTGTGGCGCTCACCTCAGGTGCGCCCATCGGCCAGGCCGCTTCCGCGCGAGTGGTCGCTAACCGCGCGCCCGGTGTTCAGCGGCGACGAGCGGCGCGTCTATCGCCAGCTGCGCGAGGCGCTGCCGCACCACATCATTCTCGCCAAGCTGCCGCTGGTCCGCTTCTGCCAGCCCAACGACGCGCAGGAAGTGCGCTACTGGTACGACCTGCTCGGCGCGATCCACGTCAGCTTCGCGGTGTGCAGCAGCAACGGCCGCGTGCTGGCCGCCATCGACCTCGACTCCGAGCGCGGCACCTCGCGCCGCGTCCAGCAGATCAAGCAGTCGGTGCTCGCCGCCTGCCGCGTGCGCCACCTGCGCTGCCAGGCGGACCAGTTGCCTTCGATCGCCGAACTCCAGCTGCTGGTGCCGCAAAGCGGCACGGTGCGCGGCCCGCAGCCGGCGTCGGCGCGTGCCCTGCAGCGTCGCTCGGCGCGCGACAGCGCGACGCCGCGGCGCGGCGAGCGCCAGGCGCTGTGGCAGGACTCGTCTTTCTTCCAGGATTCGTTCTTCGCCCCCGACAGCCGTGAAGAGCCGTTCGGAAGCAGCGAATTCCAGTCGTCGCCCGGCGCACCGCCGGCCCCGCCCCCCGACGACGACATCGGCGGCGTCGTGGTCGACACACCGCCGCCGCGCAGCCGTCGCTGACGCTCGCGCGCGCCGACAATGCGCGCATGTCCTCCCCAGCCGCCGAAGCTCCGGTCTTCGCCGACCTGACGCCCGAACGGGTGCTCGATGCGCTCGACGCCGTCGGCCGGCGCGGCGACGGCCGCATCCTGCAGCTCAACTCGTACGAGAACCGCGTCTTCCAGGTCTTCCTCGAGGACGGCGACGCGGTGGTGGCGAAGTTCTACCGGCCCGGCCGCTGGAGTGACGAACAGATCCTCGAGGAGCACGCCTTCGCGCTCGAACTCGAGGCCGCCGAGATCCCGGTGGTCGCGCCGTGCGTGCTGCAGGCCGCGCAGGCCGGCGTCGAACTGAGCGGCGAGCCGCCGACGCTGGCCCGCGCACCGGGGCTGCTGCAGCGCTACCGCTACGCCGTGGCGCCGCGCCGCGCCGGCCGCGCGCCGGAGCTGGACGACCCGGACGTGCTGGGCTGGATCGGCCGCTTCATCGGCAGGCTGCATGCCGTCGGCAGCGCCCGCCGCTTCGCGCATCGCCTGACGCTCACCCCCGACGGCTTCGGCCGGGCGGCGCGCGACTGGCTGCTGGCGCACGACACCATCGCGCCCGATGCCCTGCCTGCCTGGCGCGCGGCCTGCGACGCCGCACTCGACGCGGTGCAGCGAGCCTTCGACGCGGCCGGGGCACTGCGCACGCTGCGGCTGCACGGCGACTGCCATCCCGGCAACCTGCTGTGGAGCGACAGCGGCCCGCACTTCGTCGACCTCGACGACGCCTGCAACGGCCCCGCCGTGCAGGACCTGTGGATGCTGCTGTCGGGCGACCCCGCGGCGCTAGAAGCGCAGCTCGCGGTGCTGCTCGACGGCTACCGCGCCTTCATGGATTTCGACCCGCGCGAGCGCGCGCTGATCGAGCCGCTGCGCACGCTGCGCATGATCCACCACAGCGCGTGGATCGCGCGCCGCTGGAGCGACCCCGCGTTCCCGATCGCCTTCCCGTTCTTCGCCGGCGCCGCCTACTGGCAGCAGCAGGCGCAGGAATTGCGCGAGCAGGTGGAGGCGATGGCGCGGTAATGTCGCTCGGGAGCCGGCGACGGCCGTCCTACGCCAGCAGCGCGTTGACCCGCCTCACGTACGCCGCCGGATCCTCGAGCTGGCCGCCCTCGGCGAGCACGGCCTGGTCGAACAGGATGTGCGCGAGATCGTCGAAGTGCGCCTCTTCGCCGGCCAGGCGCTTGAGCAGCGCGTGGCCGGCGTTGACCTCGAGCACCGGCTGCGACTTCGGCGCCTGCTGGCCGGCCTGCTTGAGCAGCCGCGCCAGGTGCGCGCTCATGTCGCCCTCCTCGACCACCAGGCAGGCGGGCGAATCGACCAGCCGCGTCGTCGCGCGCACGTCCTTCGCACGGTCCTTCAGCGCCGTCTTGAGCCTGCCGAGCAGCGGACCGAGCGCGTCCGAGGCGGCCTCTGCCTGCTTCTTCTCGTCCTCGTCCTGCAGCTTGCCCAGGTCGACCCCGCCGCGCGTTACGTTGGCCAGGGGCTTGCCGTCGAACTCGTACAGGTGCGCGAGCATCCATTCGTCGACGCGGTCGACCAGCAGCAGCACCTCGATGCCCTTCTTGCGGAACACCTCGAGCTGCGGGCTGCTCCTGGCCGCGGCCAGCGAGTCGGCGGTGATGTAGTAGATCGACTCCTG
>JBLMVT010000459.1:0-6912 GCA_050256835.1 Betaproteobacteria bacterium
GACGCGCATCCCGGACCCGTTCCACTTCGTCTACGACATGAGCCGCGGCTTCCTCGGCGGGCGCGGCGAGCTGGCCCTGCGGCTGACGGCCGAAGGCTACGAGGCGCGACTCGGCGGCAGCGTGGCCGGCTTCTCGATTATCGAGCTGATCAGCCGCGGCACGATCGACGAGGCCGGCTTCGCCCCGCTGCGCTACACCGACCAGCGGCGCGGCCGGGCGGTGCAGGCGGCCAACTTCCAGCGCGCCAGCGAACGCATCATCTATTCGGGGACCAAGGTCGAGGCGCCGCTGCCGCCGGGCACGCAGGACCGCCTGAGCTGGATGCTGCAACTGGCGGCGATCGCCCGTGCACGCCCGCAGCGGATGGTGGCCGGCGAACACATCGTCATGTTCGTCAGCGGAGCGCGCGGCGATGCCGACACCTGGATCTTCGAGGTCGGCGCGCCGGTCGAGCTCGATACCCCGGCCGGCATGCTGCGGGCCGTGCCGCTGCAGCGCGAGGCGCGCAAGGAACACGACACGCGCGCCCAGGTCTGGCTCGACCCGACGCGCCAGTACCTGCCGGTGAAGGCGCGCCTGTGGTCATCGCGCGAGGGCGCTGATGCGTTGGTGCTGGTACTGCGCGAGGTGCAGCCGCCCTGAGGGCTTTGCCCCTGCCGTCCTCAGGGCTTGAAAGCCGAACCGGGCACCGCATTTGCAGGGCAAGGAGAAATCCATGCAAATGCTCTACAACTCGGAAAACTACGCGATCGTGCAGATCGAGGTGCCCGGCCTCACGGTGGAGGGTCAGGCCGAGGCGCCTTCCCGCGGCGGCTACGAGATCGTCGACAAGTTCGCCCGCAAGGAAATCTTCATCGACGGCGCGATGGCGGCCAGCTTCCGCCAGGGCGTCGACGCGCTGATCGAGACCTCGCCCACCGAGGAAGAGTTCGACGCCTACATCGGCCGCTTCGCCGCGCTGATGCAGCAGCCGGTCATCCTGCACTGACGGCGCGCCGGCCCGGCCCGCCTGCGGCCGGGTCTTGCCGCCGACCGGCGGCTGCGACAAGATGGCCCCGTCTTGCCCGCAGCCGAACCGGTGAAGAGCCCCCACGCCGATGTCCGCTTCGTGCTGTCGCCCGGCCTCGCCGAGGCGCCGGTGCTCGATCGGCTGTGCACGCAGTTCGTGCTGACGCTGACCCTCAAGCACGCCTGCCGCTTCAACCTGCGCCGCGACTGGAACACCCTGCTCGCGCTGTGCGGGCGCCATCTCGTCTGGCCGACCCCGGTGCTGCGCCGCCTGCGCGCCTTCCTGGCGCGCCGCTGCACGGGCAACGAGCACTGGCGAGGTCACGAGGCGCTCGACGACGAGGCCTTCATGGCGCGCCACGGCACCTGGAAGGGCGCGTACGAGGAAGGCACGCTGTACTTCTACGTCGACGAGTACATCAAGGACGCGCCCAAGGACCTGCTCGCCGTGCTCGGCGCCACCTGCGACTGGCTGGCGCGGCGCAGGAAGAAGGAGCACACGCTGGTCGAGAAGAACATCGACGCGCTGGCGCGGCTGCTGCAGCTCAACCCGGGCGAGCGCGCGCTGCTGCTGTACGGCACGCTGGCGCGCTACCAGCGCGACCTGCGGGGCCTGCTGGTCGAGTTCAAGGTCGCCAACGCGCAGGAGGCCTACGCGGCGATCGCCGCGGTGGCTGGCGTCGACGAGCACGAGGTCGCCGAAGCGCTGCGCGCGGGTTCGCGGCTCGAGCGCATCGGCATGGTCGAGAACCTGATCTCCGAGCACAACATCACCGACCTGGCCGACCTGATGAAGGTCAGCGAACAGCTGCCGCCGGTGCTGATGCGCGAGTACGGCGGCCCGAGCGACCTGATGGCGGTGTTCACCCGCCCGGCCGCGCGCAGCGAGCTGGGCGTGGCCGACTTCGCCTTCGCCGCCGACGAGCTGCAGGTGCTCACCGTGCTGCTGCGCAACGCCGTCGCGCACCGCGAGCCGGGCGTCAACGTGCTGCTCTACGGGCCGCCGGGCACCGGCAAGACCGAGCTGGCCAAGGTCGCGGCCGAGGCCGCCGGCCTCCAGCTGTACGAGGTCGAGTACGCCGACCGCGACGGCAACTCGCTGTCCGGCCGCGACCGCTACCGCTCGCTGCAGATCAGCCAGGTCTTCCTCAAGGGGGCGCACGACGTCGCGCTGCTGTTCGACGAGGTCGAGGACGTGTTCCCGCCGATCAGCAGCGACACGGCGCAGCTGATGGCGCGGCTGGAGGCCGGCGACGGGCTGCCCAGCGGCTCGGTCAGCGGCAAGGCCTGGGTCAACCAGATCCTCGAGAGCAACCCGGTGCCGGTGATCTGGGTCACCAATCGCATCGAGCAGATCGACCCGGCGTTCCGGCGCCGCTTCCAGTACCACCTCGAGCTGAAGTCGCCGGCGCCCGGGGCACGCCAGGCGCTGGTCGTGCGCGCGCTGGCCGGCGTCGCGGTCAGCGAGACGTTCGCGGCCCGGCTGGCCGAGCGGCGCGGCCTGACCCCGGCGCAGATCCGCACCGCGGTGCGCTTCGCGCGGCTGGCCGGCGGCGCCGGCGAGGTCGAGGCGCTGATCGAGCGCCAGCTCGGCAACGCCGACAAGGCGCTCGGGACCGCCGGCCAGGGGGCCGCCGCGCGGCCGGCGGTGACGACCTACGACCTGACTCTGCTCAACATCGAGTCACGCTTCCCGGTGCCGAGGATCGTCGAGGCGCTGCGCCGCCGCGGCGCCGGTTGCCTGTGCTTCTACGGCCCGCCGGGTTCGGGCAAGACGGCGCTCGCCGAGCACATCGCGCGCGAGCTGCAGCGCCCGCTGCTCGTGCGCCTTGCCTCCGACCTGATGAGCAAGTACGTCGGCGAGACCGAGCAGAACATGGCACGCATGTTCGCCGAGGCCGAGGCCGAGCAGGCGGTGCTGCTGCTCGACGAGGCCGACAGCTTCCTGCGCAGCCGCAAGCGGGCGGAACGCCACTACGAGGTGAGCGAGGTCAACGAGATGCTGGCCGGCATGGAGCGCTTCGCCGGCGTGTTCGTCTGTACGACCAACCTGTTCGACGACCTCGACGAGGCGGCGCTGCGCCGTTTCGCCTTCAAGATCGCCTTCCGCGCGATGACTGTCGCGCAGCGCGAACGCATGTTCGTCGCCGAGGCTGTCGGCGGCGACGCGAGCCGGCTGACCGACGAGCAGCGCGAGCGCCTGACCGCGCTCGACCAGCTCACGCCGGGCGACTTCGCGGCCGTGCGCCGGCAGGTCGAGATCCTCGGCGCGCCGTTCGAGCCCGACGAGTTCCTGGCCCAGCTCGAGGCCGAGCACCGGGTCAAGCCGGAGGTGCGGCAGCGTCGGCAGATCGGCTTCATCACGAGCCACTAGCAGCCGGCCGGCGGCTCAAGTCTTGGGCGCGCGCGCCGAAGACCACCGACCATGCCCAATCGTCCCTGCCGGGCCGACGCTGCGTCGGCCGCCGCATCGCGCGCCCGATGAGCGGCGAACTGCTCGCTTCTGCGTCGACCGCGCTGCTCGCGCTCGCCTCCCAGCCGCTGCGCCTGTCGCTCGCAGCGGCGCTGCCTTGGAGCGCCTGGTTCCTCGCACTTCAGGTCGGCCAGCGGCTGGCCGGGGCCGGTCGCACCGCCCATCGCGGCTGGCTCCTGCCTGCCGCGCTCAGTGTCGGCGCCGGCCTGTGGGTGGCCGCGCTGTGCCAGCTGCGCCTGCTGCTCGACCTGCCGGCGGGTGTCGTCCCCGACTTTCTGCCCGCCCTGTTCGCGCTCGGTGCCGCCATGCTTTGCGCGGCGCTGGCGCTGCACACGACGCGCGTCGAGTCGGCGCTCCGGCGCGCCGCCCACGCGGCGCTGTTCGGGCTGCTCGCCGCCGCCCTGTACCTCGGCTGGGCGGTGGCGATCGGCGACGTCGCGCTGGCGACGGCCGGCCTGCAGCGGCTGGCGGCGCCGATCGGCAGCCTGCTGCTGCTGGCCGCGCTGCAGCCGCTGCTGCTCGGCCTGTGGTGCCGGCAGCGCCGCGAGGCGGCACCCCGGCGCACGGCGCTGGTCGCCGCGGCGCTCGCCGCGCTGGCGATGCTGCCCGTGCTCGTGCTCGCGCTGGCGGTGCCGGAGCTGTCCGACGGCCGCCCGCGCGACGCCGGTGGCTTCGGCGGCATGCTGGCCGCCCTGGCGGCGCTGCTGATGGGCGTGGCCTGGGGCGTGGTCCGTCTCGAGCGCGGTCTGCTCGACAAGCACGAGCGGCTCAACGCGCGGCTGCAGCAGGCGCACGCCAACCTCGAACGCACGCCGTTCGTCGACGCCCTCACCAGCCTGCCCAACCGCGTCGGCATGGAGGGCCTCCTGCGCGCCGCCGCCGATCGCGCCGAGGCGCACAACCGCTCGGTGGCGCTGCTGTTCATCGGGCTGGACGGCTTCAAGTCGGTCAACGAGTCGTACGGGCACGGCTTCGGCGACGCCGTGCTGCGCGAGATCGCGCTGCGGCTGGCGTCGGCGGCGCGCGAGAGTCTCGGCCTGCCCAGGACCGTGCTGTCGACGCTGGCGCGCGTCGGCGGCGACGAGTTCATCCTCATGCTGCAGGGCGAGGTCGACCGCCGCCTGCTGTCGCGTGCCGCGGCGCAGGTGCTCGACGTGCTGACGCGCCCGCTGGAGATCGACGAGCGCGAGGTCTCGCTGTCCGCGTCGGTCGGCCTGGCCAGCTTTCCCGAGGACAGCGCCGCCTCGCGGCTGATCGCCCACGCCGACGCGGCGATGCAGGCGGCCAAGCACGCCGGCGGCTCGACCTACATGTTCTTCGAGGCGCGCATGGAGGACGATGCGCGCGAACGCATGGAGCTGCTGCGCGACCTGCGCCGGGCCATCGACGACAAGCAGCTCGAGCTGTTCTACCAGCCGAAGATCGACGCCAGGAGCGGCCAGGTGACGGCGGCCGAGGCGCTGCTGCGCTGGCAGCACCCCAGGCGCGGCATCATCAGTCCGGGCGTCTTCATCCCGATCGCCGAGCGCTACGGGCTGATCGGCGCCTTGGGCAACTGGGTCATCGAGGATGCCTGCCGGCAAGCGCGCGTGTGGCGCGACAAGGGCCTGAAGATGCGCGTGGCGATCAACCTGTCGGCGTTCCAGATGCGCCAGGACGACCTGGTCGAGCGCATCCAGGCGGCGCTGAAGCGGCACCAGATCGACCCGTCGCGCTTCACCTGCGAGATCACCGAGTCGGTGGCGATGGAGGACACGCAGGTCACGCAGCGCACCTTCGAGCGGCTCGGCGAAGCCGGCATCCACCTGTCGATCGACGACTTCGGCACCGGCTACTCAAGCCTTTCGTACTTGCGCCGGCTGCCCGCGTCCGAGCTGAAGATCGACCGCAGCTTCGTCATGGACCTGGGAGGCAGCGAGGACGCGCGCGCGATCGTCGACGCGGTGCTCAAGCTGGCGCACGCGATCGGCCTGAAGGTCGTCGCCGAAGGCGTCGAGACCGAGCGCCAGCGCGACATCCTGCTCGAACTGGGCTGCGACGAATTCCAGGGCTACCTGTTCGCGCGCCCGATGTCGGCGCGCGCGCTGCTGCTTTGGGCGATGGACGACAAGCCGGCGCAGGATCATGCCTTCCGTCCGTCGCTGTTCGGCGAGACGCGGCCAGCGCTGGTCTCGCAGTTGCCTGCCGCCGCACTGGCCGAAGAGGTCATCGACCGCATCCGGCTGACGTGAGCTCCGGGGCCCGCTGCCTACAATGGCCGCATGAGGCCCACGCATCCCTACACCCGCGCCCAGGCGCTGCCGGCGCTGCTCGAGCGGCGTATCGTCGTCCTCGACGGCGCGATGGGCACCATGCTGCAGCGTCAGGGGCTGACCGAGGCCGACTATCGCGGCGAGCGCTTCCGCGACCATCCGCGCGACCTGAAGGGCGACAACGAGGTCCTGCAGTTCACCCGGCCCGACGTCGTGAGCGCCGTGCACGACAGCTACCTCGCGGCTGGCGCCGACATCATCGAGACCAACACCTTCGGCGCCACGAGCATCGCCCAGGCGGACTACGGGCTGGCGGCACTGGCGCGCGAGATGAACGTCGTCGGTGCGCAGCTGGCGCGCGCGGCCTGCGACCGTTGCGCTACGCCCGAACGCCCGCGCTTCGTGGCCGGCGCGCTCGGGCCGACACCGCGCACGGCGAGCATCAGCCCGGACGTCAACGACCCGGCGGCGCGCAATGTCACGTTCGACGAGCTGAGGGACGCCTACCGCGAGCAGGCCGAGGGCCTGCTCGAGGGCGGCGCGGACCTGTTTCTGGTCGAGACCATCTTCGACACGCTGAACGCCAAGGCGGCGATCTTCGCGCTCGATGAGCTGATGGAAGCCAGCGGCGAGCGCCTGCCCGTGATCGTCTCGGGCACCGTCACCGACGCCTCGGGCCGCATCCTCTCCGGACAGACGGTCGGGGCGTTCTGGCATTCGGTGCGCCATGCGCGTCCGCTGGCGGTCGGGCTGAACTGCGCGCTCGGGGCGGCGCTGATGCGACCCTACCTCGAGGAGCTCTCGAAGATCGCCGGCGACACCTGGATCAGCTGCTATCCCAACGCCGGCCTGCCCAACCCGATGAGCGAGACCGGCTTCGACGAGACGCCCGAGGTGACGGCGCGGCTGATGGGCGAGTTCGCACAGGCGGGACTCCTCAACATCGCCGGCGGCTGCTGCGGCACCACGCCCGAGCACATTGCGCAGATCGCACGCGCCGTCTCGGCCTACCGGCCGCGCCACCGCGCCGACCCGCTGTTCGGCGCACTGAAGGCCGCGTGAACGCGCCTCAGCGTGCGCCGGTGTCGGCGATCAGCACCTCGACACCGGGCTGGTCGGCGCGGCCGATCGCCGCGAAGCGCGTCGGCGGCACGCCGCGCGCTACCAGGTAGTCGCGC
>JBLMVT010000460.1:0-9535 GCA_050256835.1 Betaproteobacteria bacterium
GCCGCGCGCCCCAGCTCGCCGATCGCGCGCTCGCCCGCGCCTTCGCTGTGCAACAGGAGCGCCGCCGGCCCGGCCGCGCGCGGCCCGCCCGCCTTCGCGTAGGTGCCGAGCAGGGTGCGCAGCCGGCGACCCTGGTACGCGGCGTCGGGATAGGCGAAGCCCATCGCGCCGCTCGGGCAGACCGTGCTGCACGCGCCGCAGCCGATGCACAGGTGCGGCTCGACGCGGATGCCGCCGCCCGCGTCGGCCTGGCTCGCGATGGCGCGCGCCGAGCACACCTCGATGCAGGCGTCGCAGCCGACGCGCTCGTTGCGGCTGTGCGCGCACAGCTTGGGCCGGTAGTGGAAGAACTTCGGCTTCTCGAACTCGCCGGTCAGCTCGCGCAGCTTGAGCACCGCATCGAACAGCCGGCGCTCGGCATCGCCGCCGCGGCCCACGTGCAGGTAGCCCTGCGGCGGTGCGTGCATGGTGAAGGCCGGCGCGTCCCGCAGGTCGAGCACGAGGTCGAAGGTGTCGCTCACCTGCTGCGGCGCGCGCTCGAAGTCGATCGCGCCGGCCGCGTCGCACACGCGCACGCACTCGCGGTGCGCGCGGCAGGCATCGAGGTCGACCTGGTAGGAGAAGTCGATCGCGCCCTCGGGACAGGCGGCGATGCAGGCGTTGCAGCGCGTGCACAGGTCGAGGTCGATCGGGTTGGCGCTGGTCCACGTCGCCTCGAAGGCGCCGAGCCAGCCGGCCAGCCGCGTCAAGGCGCCGGCGTGCACGGCGAGCCGGCGCGGCTGCGGCAACGCCGCGCCGCGGCCGACCAGCAGCGTCGGATCGAGCCGGTCGGCCAGCAGCTCGGCGGCGCGCAGCGCGGGTTCGGCATCGCCGAGCACCAGCACGCGGCCGGCCGAGCGGTAGCCGACCGTCGCCACCGGGTCGGGGTCGGGCAGCTGAGCCGCGGCGATCAGCGCTGCGACCTTGGGCGTCAGCGCTCGCGGATCGCGGCGCGCGTCCTTCGACCAGCCGCCGGTCTCGCGCAGGTTGAAGAAGCGGATCGGCCGCTCGTCGAGCCCGGGCGCGCCCTCGGTCTCCGCGTTGAGCTCGAGGAACAGCCGGCTCTCCTGCGTGCAGGCCACGAGCAGTTCGTCGCCGGATTTCGCCGCGCGCTGGAACGCACCGGCCTCGCGGCGGCACAGCAGGGTGTGGACGGTGTCGAGGCCGTCAGCCGCGTTCGGGCCGAGCGCCTTCGCGAGCCCCGGGCCGTCCAGCGTCATCGTCCGGTTGCAGTCGCAGATCAGTGTCTTCATCGGGAGGGTCGGCCGCAGCGGCGAGGTCAGCGCCGGACTGTGGCACCGGCGCGCCCGCCGCGCCATCGGGGGAAGCCTGCGGAGCAGGCGCGGCAGGGTCGGCCTCGTCGTCGAACAGGCCGAGCGACTTCGATTGCCACATCTGCCGCAGCATCGACGCCGGCAGCGGATCGGGCTTGTTGTAGTCGTCGATGTAGACGTCGAGCCCGTCCATGACGTTGAAATGCGGGTCGGAGAAGAACATCTTCTTCAGCGCCGCGCGCTTCACGGTCTCGTCGACGCCGGGTGCGACGAAGCGCGTGAAGTCGGAATCGCGCGTCAGCGCGGCGACGTCGGCGAGGGTCGGCGGCGGCTCCGCGGCGGCCTGCGCGGCGGTCTCGCCCTGCCCTTCCCCCGCTGGGGTAAGGGGTTCCTTCTCGCTCTCGGCGGGGAGGCAGTCGGGGCGAGGCGCGAGCGGCTCTCGGGCCTCGATGCCCGGCCGCACGCCCTCTTTCTGCCGCACCTTGCGCCGGGACCACCTCGAGAAGAAGCCTTCGCCGTCGTCGCCCGCCACGTGCCGCTCCCTCAGCGCCGCGACGGCGACTCGAACGACGCCGGCCGCTTGCGCTGGCGCGGCTCGGGCCGGTAGGTCGCATCGGTGAAGGCCTGCAGCCACTCGCGCACGGCGGCCGGCAGCGGCAGGTTGTCGACGCGCTCCTGGGCGTCGAGCCAGCGCCCGGCCTCGTTGTAGGAGAGTGTCACCGCCTCGGGCTGGGCGCGCGACGGATCCTCGTCGTCGATGCGCCACTTGACGAACCACACCGGCGCCGCGGTGGTGAGATTGAGGTGGTAGCCCTCGCCCTCGTCGCGGAACAGCTCGAGCGTGAAGCCGGGATGCAGCGTGCGCTGGCGCCGGCCGTCGTCGGACAGGACCCGCGGCTCGCTGCCCCACGCCTCGTCGTTCACCCGCACTTCGGCCAGCGAGAAGCGATACGCCTCCCAGCGGTTGGGTGCGGTCTCGCGCTCGATCACGATCGCCAGCCGCAGCAGCGGGCGGGCCGCGGACATCAGGTGGTCTTGGAAATCGAGATGGTCGGGAACTTGGCCGAGAAGTCCTTCGCGCGCTGCGCGATCTTCACCGCCACCTTGCGTGCGACGTCCTTGTAGATCGCCGCCACCTCGCCGTCGGGATCGCTGACGACCGTCGGCCGGCCGGAGTCCGCCTGCTCGCGGATCGACAGCGCCAGCGGCAGCCCGCCCAGGTAGTCGACCCCGTATTCCTGGGCCATGCGCTCGCCGCCGCCGGCGCCGAAGATGTGCTCGGCGTGGCCGCACTTCGAGCACACGTGCACCGCCATGTTCTCGACCACGCCGAGGATCGGCACGCCGACCTTCTCGAACATCTTCAGTCCCTTGCGCGCGTCGAGCAGGGCGATGTCCTGCGGCGTGGTGACGATCACCGCGCCGGTCAGCGGCACGCGCTGGGAGAGCGTCAGCGCGATGTCGCCGGTGCCCGGCGGCATGTCGACGACGAGGTAGTCGAGGTCGCCCCAGTTGGTCTGGCGCAGCAGCTGCTCGAGCGCCTGCGTGGCCATCGGGCCGCGCCAGATCATCGGGTCGGCGGCGTCGACCAGGAAGCCGATCGACATCACCTGCACGCCGTAGTTCTCCAGCGGCTCCATGGTCTTGCCGTCGGCGCTCTCGGGGCGGCCCTCGATGCCCATCATCATCGGCTGGCTCGGGCCGTAGATGTCCGCGTCGAGGATGCCGACCGCGGCGCCCTCGGCGGCCAGCGCCAGCGCGAGGTTGACCGCGGTCGTGCTCTTGCCGACGCCGCCCTTGCCGGAGGCCACGGCGACGACGTTCTTCACCTTCGGCAGCAGCTGCACGCCGCGCTGCACCGCGTGCGAGACCACCTTGGTCGACAGGTTGACGCTGACGTTGTGCACGCCGGGAACGCCGCGCGCGGCGCCGATCAGGCTCTTGCGCAGGGCGCCGAGCTGGCTCTTCGCCGGGTAGCCCAGCTCGACGTCGAAGGTCACCTCGCCGTCGTCGATGCGCAGGTTTTTCAGCTGCTTGGTGGAGACGAAATCCTTGCCGGTGTTCGGATCGACGACGGTCTTCAGCGCCTCGAGGAGGGTGGCTTCGTTGGCGGACATGGGGTATGCGCGGTGTAAGAAGGGGCCCGGCCAGTCTATCGCAGCACGACCATGCGCTCCGGCCACGGGGAGCACCGCCGGCGGCGGGACGCACGCCTAGAATCGGACGCTTCCATTCGCATCGGGGCCGAGCGCAGCGGCCCGCGCACCATGCCCGAAGCTGCCCCGCACCGCCGCAAGCTGTTCGTCACCACGGCGCTGCCGTACGCCAATGCGAACTTCCACCTCGGCCACATCATGGAGTACATCCAGGCCGACATCTGGGTGCGGCTGCAGCGCATGCGCGGCCACGAAGTGCACTTCGTCGGCGCCGACGACGCCCACGGCGCGCCGATCATGATCGCCGCCGAGAAGGCCGGCAAGACGCCGCAGGACTTCGTCGCCGAGATCGCCGCCGGACGCCGGCAGTACCTCGAGGGCTTTCACCTCAGCTTCGACAACTGGCATTCGACCGACGGCCCGGAGAACCACGAGCTGGCGCAGGACGTGTACCGCGGACTGCGCCGCGCCGGGCTGATCGCCGAGCGCACGATCGAGCAGTTCTTCGACCCGGTGAAGGGCATGTTCCTGCCCGACCGCTACATCAAGGGCGAGTGCCCGCGCTGCGGCGCGAAGGACCAGTACGGCGACTCGTGCGAGGTGTGCGGGGCGGTCTACGCGCCCACCGAATTGAAGAACCCGACCTCGACGCTGTCGGGCGCCACCCCGGTGCTGAAGACCAGCGCGCACCAGTTCTTCCAGCTCTCGTCGCCGCGCTGCATGGGGTTCCTGCAGGAATGGATCAAGGCGACGCCGCTGCAGGCCGAGGTGGTCAACAAGGTCCGCGAGTGGTTCGAGACCGACGAGTTCGGCCACGGCGGGCTGGCCGACTGGGACATCACGCGCGACGCGCCCTACTTCGGCATCCGCATCCCGGACACCGAGGACAAGTACTTCTACGTCTGGCTCGACGCGCCGATCGGCTACCTCGCGTCGCTGAAGAACTACTTCGACAAGGGCGGCCCGCGCCGCAAGTACGGCGAGAAGCGGTCGTTCGAGCAGTTCGTCGCCGCACCGGAGGTCGAGCAGTACCACTTCATCGGCAAGGACATCGTCTACTTCCACACGCTGTTCTGGCCGGCGATGCTGCACTTCTCCGGCCGCCGGACGCCCGACAACGTGTTCGTGCACGGCTTCATCACCGTGAGCGGCGAGAAGATGAGCAAGAGCCGCGGCACCGGCATCGAACCGCTGCGCTACCTCGCGCTCGGGCTCGACCCCGAATGGCTGCGCTACTACATCGCCGCCAAGCTCAACGCCCGCGTCGAGGACATCGACTTCAACCCGGACGACTTCGTCGCCCGTGTCAACGCCGACCTGGTCGGCAAGTACGTCAACATCGCCAGCCGCGCCGCCGGCTTCATCGGCAAGCGCTTCGGCGGCCGGCTGTCGGGCGACGTCGGCGTCGAGGGCCGCGCGCTGCTCGACACGCTGCGCGCACACGCCGACGCGGTGGTCCGCCTGTACGAGGAGCGCGAGTTCGGCAAGGCCGTGCGCGAGGTGATGCTGCTGGCCGACCGGGTCAACGGCTACGTCGACCAGCACAAGCCGTGGGAACTGGCCAGGCAGGCCGGCATGGAGGCCGCCCTGCACGACGTGTGCACGGTCTGCATCGAGGCGTTCCGGCTGCTCACAATCTACCTGAAGCCGATCCTGCCGGCGCTGGCCGCCCAGGTCGAGGCCTTCCTGCGCGTCGAGCCGCTCACCTTCGCCGACGCCGAACGTGCGCTCGGCGCGCACACGATCGGGGAGTACCGGCACCTGATGCAGCGCGTCGACGCGAAGAAGGTCGACGCGCTGTTCGACGCGCCGCCGGCAGCGACGGGGCCTGCGGGCGCCGCTGCCGACGGGCTATCCGCGGTCACCGCGCTGCCGCCCGGCGGCGAGCCGGTCGCACCGGTCATCGGCATCGCCGACTTCGCGAAGGTCGACCTGCGCATCGCGCGCATTGTCGCCGCCGAGCGCGTCGACGGCTCGACCAAGCTGCTGCGCCTGACGCTCGACGCCGGCGAGCGCGCCGCCGACGGCGAGCCGCGGCTGCGCAACGTGTTCGCCGGCATCGCCTCGGCCTACGCGCCCGAGCAGCTGGCCGGCAAGCTGACCGTGATGGTCGCCAACCTCGCGCCGCGCCAGATGAAGTTCGGCACCAGCGAGGGCATGGTGCTGGCGGCCTCGCACGCCGATGCCAAGGCGCACCCGGGCCTGTACGTGCTCGAGCCCTGGCCCGGCGCGACACCGGGGCTGCGCGTGCGCTGAAGCGCCGCTTCCTCGCCGTTCCGCCGTTTCGTCACGCTCCCTGCGCGCCGCCGCGGCGCGGCCGCCGCGCATGCGAGTATGATTCGGTTGCTATGCACATCGCATTAACATGCGCATGGAGCTGAAGACCGCCCGCCTCACGCTGCTGATCGACCCGGCGAAGAAGATCGCCTTCGAGCGGCTGTGCGCGCAGCAGGACCTGACACCCTCGCAGGTGGTGCGGCAGCTGATCCGCGACTACCTTGCCCAGCACGGCGTCGACTACGTGCCCAGCGGCCTGTCCGGCGCGAGCGCCGCGCCGGGCCCGCGCGCGTCGCCCAAGGCGCGCCGTCGACCGCCCCGGTGACGAACCTCCCCGACGGTCCCTTCCTCGCCGCCACCCTCGCCCTCGTCGGCGGCTGGCTTGCCGTCGGCGCCGCCGGCGTGGCCGCCCTGCACCGCCTGCGGCTGGTGTCGCGCCTGCTGTTCCCGGTCGGCGGCGCGCTCGGCGCGGCGCTGGCCGCCGTCGCGCTGGTCGCGCTGTTCGGGCCGGCCGAGACGGCGGTGCTGCCGATCGGCCTGCCGACCCTGCCGTTCCATTTCCGCCTCGACGCGCTGGCGGCGTTCTTCCTCCTCGTCATCGGCGCGGCAGCGGCGGGCGTGTCGGTCTTCGCGGCCGGCTACTTCCGCCGCGGCGAGGGCACGCCGCCCGGCCTGCTGTGCCTCGAGTACCACGTGTTCCTGGCCAGCATGACGCTGGTCGTGCTGGCCGACGACGCCTACGCGTTCATGGTCATGTGGGAGACGATGGCGCTGTCGTCGTTCTTCCTCGTGACGGCGAACCACCGCATCGCCGAGATCCGGCGCGCCGGCTACATCTATCTGCTGATCGCCCACGTCGGCGCGATCGGCATCCTGATGTGCTTCGGCGTGCTGCAGGCCAACACCGGCGACTACACCTTCGCCAACATGCGCGCGCAGGCACTGTCGCCGTTCTGGGCGTCGGTCGCGTTCGCTCTGGCGCTGTTCGGCTTCGGCGCCAAGGCCGGCATGCTGCCGCTGCACGTCTGGCTGCCCGAGGCGCACCCGGCCGCTCCCTCGCCGGTCTCGGCGCTGATGAGCGGCGTAATGCTGAAGACGGCGATCTACGGCCTGCTGCGCGTCGTATTCGACCTGCTGCCCGCCCAGCACGCCTGGTGGGGCGGCGTGCTGCTCGCCTTCGGGCTGGCCAGCGCGCTGTACGGCGTCGTGTTCGCCGCGGCGCAGGTCGACATGAAGCGGCTGCTCGCCTATTCGTCGATCGAGAACATCGGCCTGCTGCTCGCGGCCATCGGGCTGGCGGTGGTGTTCTCGGCCTACGGCATGCGGCCGCTGGCCGCGCTAGCGCTCACCGCCTGCCTGTACCACGTGGCCAGCCACGCGCTGTTCAAGAGCCTGCTGTTCCTGGGGACCGGCTCGGTGCTGCACGCCACCGGCGAGCGCAACCTGGGCCGGCTCGGCGGGCTGATCCGCTACATGCCGCGGGTCGCCTGGCTGACCCTCGTCGGCGCGCTGGCCAGCGCCGGGCTGCCGCCGCTGGCCGGCTTCGTCTCCGAGTGGCTGCTGCTGCAGAGCTTTCTGTTCACGCCGGGGCTGCCCGACCCGGTGCTGAACATGCTCATCCCGGTCGTGGCGGCGCTGATCGCGCTCGTCGCCGCGCTCGCCGGCTACACCATGGTCAAGTTCTTCGGCGTCATCTTCCTCGGCCAGCCGCGCGAGGAACGGCTGGCGCGCGCGCACGACGCGGGCGCCTTCGAGCGCATCGGCATGGGCTGGCTCGCCGCCGGCTGCGTCGCGCTCGGCCTGCTGCCGAACCAGTTCGTGCAGGCGATCGACGCGGTGACGCGCCAACTGGTGCATGCCGGGCTCGGCGAGGCGGCGGCGTCGAGCAGCTGGCTGCTCGCGCCGACCGGCCCCGAGCGCGCCAGCTATGGCCCGGTGATCTTCCTGCTCGGCGTCGCCGCCAGCTGCGGCCTGGCCTTCATGCTGGTGCGCCTGCTCTACCACGGCCGCCTGCGCCGCGCCGCGCCCTGGGCCTGCGGATTCCCCTGGAGCAGTGCGCGCATGCAGGACACGGCCGAGGGCTTCGGCCAGCCGATCCGGCAGATCTTCGAGCCGTTCTTCCGCATGCGGCGCGAGCTGCCGTCGCCCTCCGACAGCGCGCCCCGCTACCGCGTGACGATCGAGGATCACTTCTGGCACTGGCTGTACCTGCCGATCGGTGCGGCGGTGGCGCGCGCCGCGCGCTGGGTCGGCCTGCTGCAGCAGGGCCGCATCGCGGTCTACCTGCTGTTCAGCTTCGTCACGCTGGTCGCCGTGCTGCTGGCGGTGATGCGATGAGGCGGGTGGGGGCCCTCGCATGAGATTCGCGGACGTCCGCAACGGCCCGAAAACAGCCACAGGCCCGCAGCCCACCGCGGCGGAGCGAGCGCGATGACCGCCGCCCACTCGCTGCTGTCGCAGGCGCTCGAGATCGTCGCCGCGCTGCTGCTCGCGCCGCTGCTCGCCGGCTGGGTCGCGCAGTGCCGCGCCTGGCTGCAGAACCGCCGCGGGCCCGGCCTGCTGCAGCCCTGGCGGCTGCTGCACAAGCTGTTCCACAAGGAGTCGGTCGTCGCCGAGCACGCCTCGCCGCTGTTCCGCGTCGCGCCCTACGTCGTGTTCGGCTGCATGGCGCTGGCCTGCTCGATCGTGCCGACCCTGTCGACCGACCTGCCGCTGTCGCAGGCGGCCGATGCGATCGCGCTGGTCGGCCTGTTCGCGCTCGCCCGGGTGTTCGTCTCGCTGGCCGCGATGGACGTCGGCACGGCCTTCGGCACGATGGGCGCGCGGCGCGAGATGCTGATCGGCTTCCTCGCCGAGCCGGCGCTGCTGATGGTGCTGTTCTCGACCTCGCTGATCTCGCAGTCGACCTCGCTGGCGACGATGGTCGAGACGCTGGCGCACCGCGAGCTGGCGATCTACCCCGGGCTGGCCTTCGCCGGCGTCGCCTTCACGATGGTCTCGCTGGCCGAGAACGCGCGCGTGCCGGTCGACAACCCGGCGACGCACCTCGAGCTGACGATGATCCACGAGGCGCTGATCCTCGAGTACTCGGGGCGCCACCTCGCGCTGCTCGAATGGGCGGCGAGCCTGAAGCTGTTCGCCTACTCGTGCATCGGGCTGGCGCTGTTCTTCCCGTGGGGCATCGCCGAGGCCGGCGAGCCGCTGGCGATGCTGCTCGCGCTGCCGGCGCTGCTCGTCAAGCTGGCGATCGGCGGCGCCGCGCTGGCGCTGCTGGAGACGGCGAGCGCCAAGATGCGCATCTTCCGCGTGCCCGAGTTCCTCGCCGGGGCCTTTCTGCTCGCGGTGATCGGCCTGCTCGTGCACATCCTGCTCGCCCGCTAGGTCGGCCGATGACCCACCTCTCCAGCCCGCTGCTCGCCCAGCTCGTCAACCTGCTCGGCGCCGTGCTGCTGCTGCTCGCCTTCGCGATGATCTCGCAGCGCCGCATCCTGTCGCTGATCCACCTGTTCACGCTGCAGGGCGCGACGCTGGCGCTGGCCACCACGGTCGTCGGCTACGTCACCGGGCAGCCGCACCTGTACCTGTCGGCGGCGCTGACGGTGCTGCTCAAGGTGCTGCTGATCCCGTTCCTGCTGCACCGCGTGATCGACCGGCTCGACGTGCGCTGGGACATCGAGACGCTGATCAACATTCCGACGACGATGCTGATCGGCATCGCGCTGGTCATCTTCGCGTTCAACCTGGCGCTGCCGATCGCCCAGTTCTCGACCTCGGTGGCGCGCGGCACGC
>JBLMVT010000461.1:0-2775 GCA_050256835.1 Betaproteobacteria bacterium
TGGCCGCGGCGCTGCAGGCGGGCAGCGAGCATCCGCTGGCCCGGGCGGTGGTCGAGGCGGCGCGCCGCGACGGAGTGGACGTTCCCGCGGCGACCGGCCTGCAGGCCGTGCCCGGCCGCGGCGTGGCGGCCAGCGTCGAAGGCCGCACGCTGCAACTGGGCAGCGGGCGCTGGATGGACGAGCTCGGCGTCGACCGCTCGCTGCTGGCCGCGCGGGCCGAGGCCCTGCAGGCCGAGGGACGCAGCGTGTCGTGGCTGGCCGAGGGGCCGGCGCTGCTCGGCCTGCTGGCGTTCGGCGACACCGTCAAGCCGCACGCCGCCGAGGCGGTGCGGCGGCTGCACGCGCAGGGCATCCGCAGCGTGCTCGTCAGCGGCGACAACCGCGGCAGCGCTGCAGCCGTGGCGCGCGCGCTCGGCATCGACGAGGTGCGCGCCGAGGTGCTGCCCGAGCACAAGGCGGCGATCGTCGCCGAGCTGAAGGCCGGCGGCGTGAAGGTGGCGATGGTCGGCGACGGCATCAACGATGCGCCCGCGCTGGCCGCCGCCGACGTCGGCATCGCGATGGGCGGCGGCACCGACGTGGCGATGCACGCGGCCGGCATCACGCTGATGCGCGGCGACCCGCTGCGCGTCGCCGACGCGATCGACGTGTCGCGCCGCACCGTGGCGAAGATCCGGCAGAACCTGTTCTGGGCCTTCGCCTACAACGTGATCGGCATTCCGCTGGCCGCGTTCGGCCTGCTCAACCCGGTGATCGCCGGCGCCGCGATGGCGGCCAGCAGCGTCAGCGTGGTGAGTAACGCGCTGCTGCTGCGGCGCTGGAAGGGGGCGCGATGAACATCGGTGCGGCGGCCGCGCGCTCGGGCGTATCGGCCAAGATGGTGCGCCACTACGAGTCGCTCGGCCTGCTGCCCAAGGTGGCGCGCACCGACGCCGGCTACCGCCAGTACGGCGACGCCGAGGTGCACACGCTGCGCTTCATCCGGCGGGCGCGCGACCTCGGCTTCTCGATGGCCGAGATCGCCGAGCTGCTCAAGCTGTGGCAGAACCGGCGCCGCGCCAGCGCCGACGTGAAGCGCATCGCGCTGGCGCACGTCGCCGACCTCGAACGCCGCATCGAGGAGATGGCATCGATGAAGCGCACGCTCGAGCGGCTGGCCGCCTGCTGCCACGGCGACCAGCGGCCCGACTGCCCGATCCTCGACGAGCTGGCCGAGTAGGCCCTCTTCAGCGCAGAGGAGCCGAGGCGGCGGAAGGAGAGCAGAGGAAGACGGGTGCCAGTTCTCTGCTCGCCTCCCCTCCCTCCGCGGCGCGGCGTCGAAGCGCAGGTTCGCGCGCGCCGAACAGCTCGCGCAGCTGCGGCAGCGCGCGCTCGGCCGCCTCGACGCCGTTATGCACCAGGTGCGCGCCCTGGCCGAGTCCGAGCCGCCAGGCGACCGGCGGGATCGCCGGCGCGATGACGAGGTCGGCGGCCTCGCGCTCGCGCTCGAGGTGGCCGTAGCTGGCGATGACGAGCGTCTGGAACACCACCGACAGCGGGTTCGACAGCACGGCGTGCTCGGGCGGGTAGACGACATCGACGGCGACGACGCGCCGCGCACCGAGCCGCCGGGCCGCCTCGACCGGCAGCGGGCTGACGATCTGCCCGTCGCCGAGCAGGCGCTCGCCGATGCGCACCGGCTCGACCAGCCCGGGGATCGCCGCCGAGGCGCGCAGTGCGCGCGCCAGGTCGCCGCGGTCGAGCACGACCATGCCGCCGCGGTTGAGGTCGGTGGCGACGGCGGCGAAGCGCGTCGGCAGCTCGCCGATCGAGGCCGGCAGGTGCGCGCGCAGCAGGCGTTCGAGCCGCTCGCCGCGCGCCAGCCCGAGGCCGAGCCCGGCGAACAGCGAGCGCCACGGGGCGATGTCGAACACCGTTGCGCGGTCGACGCGGCGCGCCAGCTCCTCGATGTCGGCCGCGCACATGCCCGCCGCCCACAGCGCGCCGGCGATCGCGCCCGCGCTGGTGCCGACGACGAGGTCCGGGCGCCAGCCCTCGCGCTCGAGCACCCGCAGCACGCCCAGATGCGCGAAGCCGCGCGCCGAGCCGCCCGACAGCACGAGCGCGACCGGCCCTCGGGGCGTTGGGTGGCGTTCGGGCAGGGACACGTCGTCGAGAAGCAAACCGGGTGCCCGAAGCGCCGGGGCCGGTTCCTACAATGCACGCTCATGAACGCACCGACCCCCGCCGGCACGAACGGCCCGGAGCACATCGCGGCGCGCGACAAGGCCGAGATCCTGGCCCAGGCGCTGCCGTACATCCGCAAGTTCCACGGCAAGACCATCGTCATCAAGTACGGCGGCAACGCGATGACGGACCCGGCGCTGCAGCAGGACTTCGCCGAGGACGTGGTGCTGCTCAAGCTGGTCGGCATGAACCCGGTGGTGGTGCACGGCGGCGGGCCGCAGATCGAGGACGCCCTGGCGCGGCTCGGCAAGAAGGGCACCTTCGTGCAGGGCATGCGAGTCACCGACGAGGAGACGATGGAGGTCGTCGAGTGGGTGCTCGCGGGCCAGGTGCAGCAGGACATCGTCGGCCTGATCAACGCCGCCGGCGGCAAGGCAGTCGGCCTGACCGGCCGCGACGGCGGGCTGATCCGCGCGCACAAGCTGAAGATGGTCGACCGCGACGACCCGAACAAGGTGCACGACGTCGGCCAGGTCGGCGAGATCGAGTCGATCGACCCGAGCGTCGTCAAGGCGCTGCAGGACGACCAGTTCATCCCGGTGATCTCGC
>JBLMVT010000462.1:0-2621 GCA_050256835.1 Betaproteobacteria bacterium
GCGCCGCTTCGCGCTGGCGCTCCTCGATCCACGTCGCCGGCAGCCCGAAGGCGGGGTCGGTGGTGGCGGTGCCGAGCAGCGGCGTGCTCGCATGGCCGGGGTTGATCGCCAGCAACATGCCGGGGAAGGCCTCGCCCTCGCCGATCACCGCGCCGCGCAGCGTGATGCGGTACATGCCCGGCTTGAGCTCGAGGTTGTCGCGGATGTGCACCGCCGGCGGCAGGAAGCCGACGTCCTGCGCGAACTTGCGGCGCACGCCCTTGATGCGCGCCAGCAGGTCGCCGGCGCGCGCCTTGTCGACCAGGGCGATCAGCCGGTAGCCGACCTCCAGGCCGAGCGTGTCGACCGGCTGCAGGTCGTCCCACGTGGCCTCGGCGTTGGGCTCGGGCGCGGGCGGGGGTGCGGCCGAGGCGATCCGCGCGGCAGCCTGGCGTTTGGCCATCTGCCAGGCGGCGGCGCCGAGCACGCTGCCGAGCAGCAGGAACACGAGGTGCGGCATGCCCGGAACCAGCCCGAGCAGGCCGATGATCCCCGCCACCACGCCGAGCGCGCGCGGCGAGCTGAACACCTGCTGCGCGATCTGGCTGCCGACGTCGTGCTCCTTGCCGACGCGCGACACCACCATCGCCGCCGCCACCGAGATTAGCAGCGCCGGGATCTGCGCCACCAGCGCGTCGCCGACGGCCAGCAGCACGTAGCTGTCGGCGGCCTGCGCCGCGGAGAGGTCGTGCTGCGCGACGCCGATGACGAAGCCGCCGACCAGGTTGATCGCCAGGATCAGCATGCCGGCGATGGCGTCGCCGCGCACGTACTTGGAGGCGCCGTCCATCGAGCCGAAGAACTCGGCCTCGTCGCCGACCTCGGTGCGGCGCCGGCGTGCCTCCTTCTCGTCGATCATGCCGGCGTTGAGGTCGGCGTCGATCGCCATCTGCTTGCCGGGCATGGCGTCGAGCGTGAAGCGCGCGCCGACCTCGGCGATCCGCTCGGCGCCCTTGGTCACGACGATGAAGTTGATGACCACCAGCACCGCGAACACGATCAGGCCGACCGCGAAGTTGCCGCCGATCAGGAAGTGGCCGAACGATTCGATCACGCGGCCGGCGGCGCCGCTGCCGGTGTGACCCTGCATCAGCACGACGCGCGTCGAGGCGACGTTGAGCGACAGCCGCAGCAAGGTGGTGATGAGCAGCACCGCCGGGAAGGCCGCGAAGTCGAGCGGGCGCTTCATGTGCGCGGCGATCATCATCACCATCAGCGCCATCGCGATGTTGAAGGTGAAGAACAGGTCGAGCGCGAACGGCGGCAGCGGCAGCACCATCATCGCCAGCACGGCGACGATGAACAGCGGCGCGACCAGCGCGCGCGCGGTTCCGGCGTGGCCGCCGAGCCGGGCCTGCAGGCGGGCGAGCAGGGCGTTCATCGGGCTGCCCCGTCACGCAGGCCGCCGGCATGACGAGCCGCGGTCATCGCGCCGCCTCCGGCCTGTGATGCGGATCGAGCTCTGCCGGCACGTCGACCTCGGGCACGGCGGCGGGCATGGCGGCGCGGCCGGCCATCGCGGCGCGCAGCTGGTAGACCCAGGCCAGCACCTGCGCCACGGCGCCGAACAGCCGGGCCGGGATCTCGCGGTCGATCTCGGCGTGCGCGTACAGCGCGCGCGCCAGCACCGGCGACTGCAGCACCGGCACCTTGGCCGACTGCGCGGCGTCGCGGATGCGCAGCGCAAGCAGGTCGGCGCCCTTGGCGACGACGCGCGGCGCGGTCATCGTCGCCTCGTCGTAGCGCAGCGCCACCGCGTAGTGGGTCGGGTTCATCACCACCAGGTCGGCGCGCGGCACCGCAGCCAGCATGCGGCGGCTGGCGCGCTCGCGCATCAGCGCCTTGACCTTCGACTTGACCTCGACGTTGCCCTCGAGCTGGCGGTGCTCGTCCTTTAGTTCCTGGCGGCTCATCTTCAGCCGCGTGCGGTGCAGGTGCTTCTGCAGCGGCACGTCGACCAGCGCGAACGCGGCCAGCGCGAGCGCCACCAGGGCGAGGCCGGCGCCGATCACCGAGCCGGCGTGCGCCAGCGCCGCCGGCAGCGGCAGTGCCAGCGCGTCGGCGAAGCGGTCGAAGCGGCGCGCGAGATAGAACGCGCCGACCGCGCCGAGCACGAGCGCGAGCAGCGCCGCCTTCAGCGCATCGCCGAGCTGGCGCCCCGACACCAGGCGCGGCAGCCCGGTCAGCGGGTTCAGGCGCGAGAAATCGGGCGCCAGCGGCTGCAAGGTCCAGACCCAGCCGCCCGCGACGACGGCGCTGGCCACCGCCACCGCCATCATCAGCGCGCCGAGCGGCAGCGCGACCCACAGGAAGACGCCGGCGAGCGCAGCGAGCCGCTCGCCCATCGCCGCGCTGCCGGCCAGCGCGGCGGCGTCGAAGCGCAGCGCCTCGGCGAGCGCGCGCTGCAGTCCCGAGGAGACGGTCGGCGCGAGCACGGCGAGCGCGGCGCCGGCGGCGGCGACGGCGGCGAAGTGCGACAGGTCGCGCGAGCGCGCGACCTGGCCCTTCTCGCGTGCCTTGTCGAGCTTGCGCTGCGATGGGGGAAGGTGGCGGTCCTGAGCGCCGGAGTCGGCCATGTCGGT
>JBLMVT010000463.1:0-3197 GCA_050256835.1 Betaproteobacteria bacterium
CCGGCGGCGTGCGCCGCCTCGACCAGCGCCGCGCCCGGATCCGCGACCGCCGGCAGGCCGGCCTCGGACAGCAGCCCGAGGTCGTGCCCTTCGAGGGCCGGCGCGAGCAGCGCGTCAAAGGCCGCCGCCGGCAGCGCAGCCGCGCGCCCCTTCGGCGGGCGTGGCAGCTCGGCGATGTTCACCTCCTGCAGCGGCAGCGCCAGCGGTTCGATCACGCCGACGCGCTTGAGGAAGGCGCGTGCGCTCTTCGCGTTTTCGGCGACCCAGTGCTTCAGCGCCGCGGCCTGGCGGATCACGCCCAGCGGCAGCACCTCGCGCAGCTCCGGCGCGGCGCTCGCGCCGAGGTCGAGCGCGTTGGGCACCAGCAGCAGGCGGCCGGGCATCGACCGCTCAGCTCGCCGCGAGCAGAGGATCCAGCCCGGCGGCGCGCAGCAGCGCGCAGGTGCGGATCAGCGGCAGCCCGACCAGGGCCGTCGGGTCGTCGGACTCGATCGCGTCGAGCAGCGCGATGCCCAGCGTCTCGCACTTGGCGCTGCCGGCGCAGTCGTAGGGCCGCTCCAGGCGCAGGTAGCGGTCGATCTCGGCGCCCGACAGCGTGCGAAAGCGCACCGTCACCGGCGCGCGCGCCTGCGCCTCGAAGCCGGTCGCGGGCCGCAGCACGGCGAGCGCGGTGTGGAAGACGACGCTGCGCCCGCTCATCGCGCGCAACTGCTCGACCGCGCGTTCGTGGCTGCCCGGCTTGCCTAGCGCGCGGCCCTCGAGTTCGGCCACCTGGTCCGAGCCGATCACGATGGCGTCGGCGTGGCGGCCGGCGACGTCGCGCGCCTTGGCCAGCGCCAGCCGCTCGGCCAGCGCGGCCGGTGTCTCGCCGGGGCGCGCGGTCTCGTCGACGCGCGGCGCGTCGGTTTCGAACGTCAGGCGCAGCCGCTGCAGCAGCTCGCGCCGATACGGCGAGGTCGAGCCGAGGACGAGTCGGGGGGTCGGCGTCATGGGTGGCGATTGTCCCATCGCGAGTGCGGCGGGGCGGCGGCCTACACTCGGCCATGGCCCGTCGACCGATCGACCCGCAGCGCCTCGATGTCGAGGCTTTCGCCCGCGACGGCGGCACGCTCGAAGGCGCCGTGCCGCTCGCTTTGCTGCCGCGCCTGCTCGAGGCGGGGCACGCCGGGCAACGACCGGGCGCCGACGATGCCGTCCGCTGGCGCGCGTACGGCGAATGGCGCCGCACGCCCGGCTCCGGTCCGCAGCCCTGGCTGCACCTGCAGGCCGACGCCGAGCTGGCGCTCGAGTGCCAGCGCTGCCTCGGCCCGCTGCCGACGGCGCTGCAGGTCGACCGCTGGTTCCGTTTCGCGCCCGACGAGGACACCGCGGCGGCGCTCGACGCCGAGGTCGAGGAGGACGTGCTGGCGCTCGGCCGGCCGCTCGACCTCGTCGAGCTGATCGAGGACGAACTGCTGCTCGCGCTGCCGCTGGTGCCGCGCCACGAGGCCTGCCCGGAGCCGCTGCTCGCACCGGACGACGGCGCCGCCGAGGCGGAAGCCGAACGGCCGAATCCCTTCGCCGCGCTGGAGGCGCTCAAGCGCCACGGGGGTCGCTGAGCGGCCGCTGCGAGAGGGCCCGGCTGTTAGAATTGGCGGCTTTGTACCCACCGAAGCGCGGCCGGCAACGGGCCGCGCCGGCGCTCCTCGCGAGCCCAAGGAGATCGACCATGGCCGTCCAGCAGAACAAGAAGTCGCCGTCCAAGCGCGGCATGCACCGCTCGCACAACGCGCTCGGCAAGCCCTCGACGGCGATCGAGCCGACGACCGGCGAGACCCACCTGCGACACCACATCAGCCCGACCGGCTTCTACCGCGGCCGCAAGGTTCTCAAGACCAAGGCCGACGCCTGAGGCCTCGCCTGCGACGTGAGTGGGAACGCGGCCGCGCCGCTGACTGAGCACCCGCTCCTCACCCCGGCCGCATGAACACCGGCGGCGACCCGATCCGAGTGGCCGTCGACTGCATGGGCGGCGACCACGGCCCTGCCGCCACCTTGCCGGCCTGCCGCGCCTTCCTCGACAAGCACCCGGCCGCCGAGCTGCTGCTGGTCGGCCGCGAGGCCGACCTCGCCGGCGCCGCCGGCTGGCCGCGCTCGCGCATCGTGCCGGCCGCCGAGGTCGTCACGATGGACGACCCGATCGAGGTCGCGCTGCGGCGCAAGAAGCATTCGTCGATGCGGGTGGCGATCAGCCAGCTCAAGTCGGTCGACGGCGCTCCGCCGGCCGCGCACGCCTGCGTGTCGGCGGGCAACACGGGCGCGCTGATGGCCGTCGCGCGCTACGTGCTGAAGACGATGGACGGCATCGACCGCCCGGCCATCGCTGCCGTCATGCCCAACCAGCACGGGCGCTACACGACGGTGCTCGACCTCGGTGCCAACGTCGACTGCACGGCCGAGCACCTGCTGCAGTTCGCGCTCATGGGCAGCGCGCTGGTGGCGACGGTCGAGGGACTGGAGAGCCCGAGCGTCGGCCTGCTCAACATCGGCGAGGAGGCGATCAAGGGCAGCGACACGATCAAGCAGGCGGGCGAGCTGATGCGCGCCGCCGCCGAACACGGCCAGCTCAACTTCTACGGCAACGTCGAGGGCAACGACATCTTCAAGGGCACGACGGACATCGTCGTGTGCGACGGCTTCGTCGGCAACGTCGCCTTGAAGACGGCCGAGGGGCTGGCGACGATGCTGTCGAACTTCATCCGCGAGGAGTTCACGCGCAACCTGTTCACCCGCGCCGCGGCGCTGGTCGCGCTGCCGGTGCTCAAGCACTTCAAGGCGCGCGTCGACCCGCGCCGCTACAACGGCGCCGCGCTGCTCGGCCTGCGCGGGCTGGTGTTCAAGAGTCACGGCTCCGCCGACGCCTTCACCTTCGAGCAGGCGCTGTCGCGGGCTTATGATGCCGCGCGCAACCGGTTGCTGGAGCGGGTGCACGACGGCATCCGCGACGCGCTGGCCGCGGCACCCGGGCCGCCCGGCGCGCCCTCCGCAACGCCGACGCCCCCCGACGTGGCCCACGCCGCATGACCGCACCCTCGTTCCCCCGGACCACGCGCATCGCCGGCACCGGCAGCTACCTTCCGCCGCGCCGCGTCACCAACCAGGCGCTGGCCGAGCAGCTCGCCGTGCGCGGCATCGAGACCAGCGACGAGTGGATCGTC
>JBLMVT010000464.1:0-3911 GCA_050256835.1 Betaproteobacteria bacterium
TAGCCTCGTTGCGTGCGGACGCCCCTGCGGCAGGGTGGGGGCGGCGCCTGCGTTCTCCGGCCCACGCTCCGACATGCCGCGTGAAGAGCGCCGACCCTACGCCTTCAGTCGGTACCCGGTGCGGAACATCCACGCCACGATCCCGAGAAACACCACGAGGAACGCCAGCGTCATGGCGAGGCTCACGCCGACCCCCACGTCGGCAATGCCGTAGAAGCTCCAGCGAAAGCCGCTGATCAGGTAGACGACCGGGTTGAACAGCGTCACCGTCTGCCACACCGGCGGCAGCACCGAGATCGGATAGAAGCTGCCGCCGAGGAAGGCCAGCGGCGTGACGATCAGCATCGGCACCAGCTGCAGCTTCTCGAAGCCGTCGGCCCAGATGCCGATGACGAAGCCGAGCAGGCTGAACGTGACCGCGGTCAGCACGAGGAACAGCACCATCCACGCGGGGTGGTCGATGCGCAGCGGCACGAACAGCGCCGCAGTGGCGAGGATGATCAGCCCGAGGATCACCGACTTGGTCGCCGCCGCACCGACGAACGCGACCACCGTCTCGAGCGTCGAGACCGGCGCCGACAGCAGCTCGTAGATGGTGCCGGTGAAGCGCGGGAAGTAGATGCCGAACGAGGCGTTGGAGATGCTCTGCGTAAGCAGCGACAGCATGATCAGCCCCGGCACGATGAACGCGCCGTAGGCGATGCCGTCGATCTGCGCGACGCGCGAGCCGATCGCCGCGCCGAACACGACGAAGTACAGCGACGTCGAGATCACCGGCGAGACGATGCTCTGCATCAGCGTGCGCAGCGTGCGCGCCATCTCGAAGCCGTAGATGGCGCGCACGGCGTGGACGTTCAGGCTCATCGCGGACGCTCCTTGAGCAGGCCGACGAAGATGTCCTCGAGCGAGCTTTCCTCGGTGCTCAGGTCGGAAAACTCGACGCCGGCCGCGCGCAGCGCGTCGAGCAGCGCGGTGACGGCGTTCGGCTGGCGCGGGTCGACCTCGTAGTGCAGCTCGCGTCCGCCTTCGGCGAGCGCGAGCCCGTGCATGCCCGCCAGCGCCGGCGGCAGCGCGGCCAGCGGGGCGGCCAGCTGCAGCGCCAGGCGCTTGCGGCCGAGCTGGCGCATCAGCTCGGCCTTGTCCTCGACCAGCACGATCTCGCCGCGGTGGATGACGGCGATGCGGTCCGCCAGCTCCTCGGCCTCCTCGATGTAGTGGGTGGTGAGGATCACCGTCACGCCGTGCCCGCGCAGCCGGCGCACGAGGTCCCACATGCCGCGGCGCAACTCGACGTCGACGCCAGCGGTCGGCTCGTCGAGGAACAGGATCTGCGGCTCGTGCGACAGCGCCTTGGCGATCATCAGGCGGCGCTTCATGCCACCCGACAGCGTGATGATCCGGCTCTTGCGCCGCTCCCACAGCGACAGGTCCTTCAGCACGCGCTCGAGGTGTGCCGCGTCCGGCGCCTTGCCGAACAGCCCGCGGCTGAACGCCACCGCGTCCCATACGGTCTCGAAGGCGTTGGTCGTCAGCTCCTGCGGCACCAGGCCGATCAGCGAGCGCGTGGCGCGCCAGTCACGCACGATGTCGTGGCCGTCGACGCGCACGCTGCCCGAGGTCGCGTTGACGATGCCGCAGACGATGCCGATCAGCGTCGTCTTGCCCGCGCCATTGGGCCCGAGCAGCGCGAGGATCTCGCCGCGGCGGATCTCGAGGTCGACGTTCTTCAGCGCCTCGAAACCCGACGCGTAGGTCTTGCAGAGCTGGGCGATCTCGATGATCGGCGGCATGGGGCGGGACGATAGCCGATCGGGCGGCATTCGCCCGATCTCGTGCGCGACGACGCGGCGCGGGCAGGGGGTTCGAGGGTGCGCTCTTCGGCCCACGCTCGCGGGGCACCACCGCGGCACGCGCAACGCCTCCTCTTCAACACCGGCTCGTCATGCGCCGAACCAGGCGTCCGCGAATGGGGCCTCCGATCGCACCCCCGAATCCCCTGCCCACTCCAACTGCAGCGTGACGGCCGGGCGCACCACCGTCGGCGGTTGCAGGGTGGGGGTGGCACCTGCGGGCGCAGGCCCCATTCGCGGTCGCCTGACTCATGGTGTGGCACGGCCGCCTTGAAGAGGAAACCTCGGCGCGCCACGGTGCGCGACCGCGAGCGTGGGCCGGAGAACGCAGGTGCCGCCCCGCCCTGCCGCAGCGGCATCCGCACGCGGCGTCAACGAATACCCTGCAACGCCTCGACCATCCGCCGCGCCGCCCTCACCCCCTGGTCCTCGTAGTTGACGTTCATCAGCACGTGCAGCTCGAAGGCGCGCTCGACGAGTGAGTCGACCTTGCCGGCCAGCTCCGCGATCTCGGCGTCGCTGTAGTCGTAGTCGAAGCGCTCCGACGACGCCGAAAGTCCCTTCGCGGCCCAGGTCTCGGCGTTGCGCCCATGCAGCCGCACCACCGCGAGCTTCGGGTTGGTCACCTCCCACACGCCCTGCGCATAGTTGCCCACGCCCTGCGGCTCGTCGACGACGACGTGCGCGACGGCGAGCTCGCGCTCCCAGGCGAGCGTGCGCTCGACCGCGTCCGGCGCGAACCAGGTCGCGTTGCGGAACTCGACGGCGAGCTGCGTGCCCGCCATGCGCTCGACGCAGTGCTCGACGTGCGCGCGCCAGGCGCGCGTGCGGCTGACCCAGGGCGCGAACTGGAAGTGCGCCGCGCGCAGCTTGCCGGCGTCGGCCAGCGGCGCCAGCGCCGCTCGAAAGCGGCGCCAGACCTCGTCGCGCAGCTCCTCGGGCAGGTCGGCGTAATAGTGGTTGCGCTTGCCCGGCGCCAGCGGCGGCAGCAGCGGCTGCAGGTCGGCGGGGAAGCTCTGCGGCGGCGTCTGGTGGCCGGTGAGCAGGCGAAACGCCTTGACGTTGAACGCGAAGTCGCTCGGCGTACGCTCGACCCAGCGCAGCGCATTCGCCGGGTCGGGCAGCGCGAAGAAGCTGCTGTCGACCTCGACCAGCGGGAACTGCGTGGCATAGAAGCGCAGCCGCTGCTCGGCCGTCGAGCAGCCGCGCGGGTAGAAGCGCTTGCTCCGGACGAGCGACGGATCGGTCCAGCTGCAGGTGCCGACGAGCACGTTGTGGCGCCGGCCCACGGGCGGCGGGGCGTGGTCGGAGCCGAACCGCGGCGCGTTCGCTTTCACAGCGGCAGCGTCTCGATCGGCCTGCGCCGCACGGCGTCGGCGAATTCGCCGGCCAGCCGCTCGCCTTCGGCGGTGGCGCGCCGCCACACCGCCATGCGCGCGTCGACGTCGTCGGCGTAGGCCTTGAAGTCGCTGCGGTCGGGCAGCTTGCCGTCGGGCAGCGTACACACCCAGTCGGGGTGCGGCGCGAGCACGACGACGTTGGCGAGCCGCGCGCTTGCGCGGTGGCGATGCCGCAGCGCCTTGTCGAGCCAGCCCGGGGCGATGGCCAGGATCGCCGCGCACAGGTTACGCACGTCGAGCGCGACCTGCCGCGTGCGGTACGTGCACCGGCTCTCGCGCCCGAGCAGGTGTCGGCCGCGGCTGGTGAAGACGTGCAGCCGGTAGCGCGGCTGCGTCAGCACCTCGGCCTCACGGCCGGCGAAGCGCTCGGCCAGCTTGGCGAACACTTCGCTGACGTGCGAGGGCGCCGGCACCCTGCCCGGCGCGTGCTCGTAGCGCTGGCCAATGTAGTCGCCGAACAGCCAGCGGTCGAGCGCGCTCAGCACCAGGCCCTTCGGCCCGCCGGCCGCGGCCGGGATCACGCGCGCGTCGCCCGGCGCGAGGCCGCGCTCGCGCAGTCGCACGCGTGCGACGGGACCGGCGAAGATCTGCAGCGCGCGCATTCAGCGCATCAGCGTGCCGATCTCGCGCGCGAAGGCGATCGTGCTGCGGTCCTCGAGGA
>JBLMVT010000465.1:0-8905 GCA_050256835.1 Betaproteobacteria bacterium
TGCGCGGGCGCCTTGCAACCCCGCGGGGGGAGTAGGGAACTTCCCCGCCCAATGCCGACCAAATCACTCGGCTTCATGCATAATTGACTGAAACACTCGGGTAAGCCGCTTGCCCTGCTGCGGCTGCCGAGTGTCCCCGGGTTTTCCCACCGGTTCGGCTCGGCATGCGGCCACCATCCGTGGACCAGTTCCGTCGTCGTGCCGCCACCGGCTCAAGGAGTAACACCATGCGATTGACCACCAAGGGACGTTTCGCCGTCACCGCCATGATCGACCTCGCGTTGCGCGAGCATTCGGGCCCGGTCGCGCTGGCCGCGATCAGCGCGCGACAGCAGATCTCGCTTTCCTACCTCGAGCAGCTGTTCGGCAAGCTGCGCCGCCACGAGCTGGTCGAGAGCACGCGCGGCCCGGGCGGCGGCTATTCGCTGGGCCGCAAGGCCGAGGAGATCACCGTCGCCGACATCATCGTCGCGGTCGACGAGCCGATCGACGCCACCGGCTGCGGCGGCAAGGAGAACTGCATGGGCGAGGACACTGGCCGCTGCATGACGCACGACCTGTGGTCGAGCCTGAACGCCAAGATGATCGAATACCTCGATTCGATCTCGCTGCGCAAGCTCGTCGAGGAGCAACTGGCCAAGGGAGTGTCGATCGAAGAGGCGCCGGTCAAGAGGGCGATCTCTTCGCAACCCGTGGTCAAGCCGATCAAGGTGAACGCGCCGAACTCGGTGTTCGCCCTCGGCAGCGCGTACGCCAAGTAGCGCCGCCGGTTTGAGCCAGCGCAAGACCGCCCCTCGCGCCACCAACCACCATCGCGCCATTCGTCCGCTGCCCGCTCCATGGACATGACACCGCACTTCCCGATCTACCTGGATTACGGCGCCACCACGCCGGTCGATCCGCGCGTCGTCGATGCGATGGTTCCCTGGCTGCGCGAGCATTTCGGCAACCCGGCGTCGCGCAGTCACGCCTGGGGCTGGGAGGCCGAGGCGGCGGTCGAGAAGGCGCGCGAGCAGGTCGCGCAGCTGGTGGGCGCCGACCCGCGCGAGATCGTCTGGACATCGGGCGCGACCGAGTCGAACAACCTCGCGCTCAAGGGCGCGGCGCACTTCTACAAGACGCGCGGCAAGCACATCGTCACCGTCAAGACCGAGCACAAGGCGGTGCTCGACACGGTGCGCGAACTCGAGCGCCAGGGCTTCGAGGCGACGTACCTCGACGTGCGCGAAGACGGCTTGGTCGACCTCGATGCCTTCAAGGCGGCGCTGCGCCCCGACACCATCCTCGCCTCGGTGATGCTGGTCAACAACGAGATCGGCGTGATCCAGGACCTCGCCGCCATCGGGGCCGCCTGCCGCGAGCGCGGCATCATCTTCCACAGCGACGCCGCGCAGGCGACCGGCAAGGTGGCGATCGACCTGGCGAAGCTGCCGGTCGACCTGATGAGCCTGGCATCGCACAAGACCTACGGCCCGAAGGGCATCGGCGCGCTGTACGTGCGACGCAAGCCGCGCGTGCGGCTGGAGGCGCAGATGCACGGCGGCGGCCACGAGCGCGGGCTTCGCTCGGGCACGCTGCCGACGCACCAGATCGTCGGCATGGGCGAGGCCTTCCGCATCGCCGGCGAGGAGATGGGCAGCGACAACGAACGCGTGCACATGCTGCAGCGGCGGCTGCTCGAGGGCATCGGCCGCATCGACCAGGTGTTCATCAACGGCAGCCTCGAGCGCCGCGTGCCGCACAACGTCAACGCCTCGTTTAACTTCGTCGAGGGCGAGTCGCTGATCATGGGCATCAAGGGCATCGCCGTGTCCTCGGGGTCCGCCTGCACCTCGGCCAGCCTGGAGCCCAGCTACGTGCTGCGCGCGCTCGGCCGCAGCGACGAGCTGGCGCATTCGAGCCTGCGCATGACGATCGGCCGTTTCACCACGACCGAGGAGATCGACATCGTCGTCGCCACGCTGCAGGACCGCGTCGCCAAGCTGCGCGAGCTGTCCCCGCTGTGGGAGATGTACCAGGACGGCGTCGACCTCAGCACCATCCAGTGGGCGGCCCACTGACGGCCGCCCCATCGAATCACGGAGAGCACCATGGCATACAGCGACAAGGTCGTCGACCACTACGAGAACCCGCGCAACGTCGGCTCGTTCGCCAAGGGCGACGAGACGGTGGGCACCGGCATGGTCGGTGCGCCGGCCTGCGGCGACGTGATGAAGCTGCAGATCAAGGTCAACCCCGCCACCGGTCTGATCGAGGACGCCAAGTTCAAGACCTACGGCTGCGGCTCGGCGATCGCGTCGAGCTCGCTGGTCACCGAGTGGGTCAAGGGCAAGTCGCTCGACGAGGCGCTGACGATCAGGAACACGCAGATCGCCGAGGAGTTGGCGCTGCCGCCGGTCAAGATCCACTGTTCGATCCTCGCCGAGGACGCGATCAAGGCCGCAGTCAGCGACTACAAGGCCAAGGCGCAGGTGACCGCGCCCGCCGCCGCGGCGGAGGCGCGTTGAGCCCATGGCCGTCACCCTGACCGAAGCCGCCGCCCGGCACGTCACCCGCTACATTGCCCGCCGCGGCAAGGGCGTCGGCGTGCGCCTGGGCGTAAAGACCACCGGCTGCTCGGGCATGGCCTACAAGCTCGAGTTCGCCGACGAGATCGCACCCGAGGACATCATCTTCGAGGAGCACGGCGTGAAGGTGCTGGTCGACCCGAAGAGCCTGCCCTATCTCGACGGCACCGAGCTCGACTTCGTGCGCGAGGGGCTGAACGAGGGCTTCAAGTTCCACAACCCGCGCGAACGCGATCGCTGCGGCTGCGGCGAGTCGTTCCGCGTGTAGGTCTCGGAAAGGATGAACGCGGGGCGCGGCCTGGGCCGCGCCCTTTTGTCGTATGGACCTGCGTAGCGACGATTTCACCCTGTTCGGCCTGCCGCGGCGCTTCGCGCTCGACGCAGCCGACCTCGACGCGCGCTGGAAGGCGCTGCAGCGCGAGGTCCATCCCGACCGCTTCGCGGCCGAGGGCAGGGCGGCGCAGCGCCTGGCGATGCAGTGGGCGGTGCGCGTCAACGAGGCGCACCGCCGGCTGAAGGATCCGCTGGCGCGTGCGGCCTACCTGTGCGAGCTCCGTGGCGCGCCGATCGACGCCGAGAACAACACCGCCATGCCGGGCGACTTCCTGGTGCAGCAGATGCAGTGGCGCGAGGCGCTCGACGATGCCGGCGACGCCGCCGCTGCCGGCCTGCTGGCGGCCGAGGTCGCCGCCGAGCGCGCGACACGGTACGCGCGCGTCGAGAAGCTGCTCGATGCCGAGGGCGATGCGGGCGGCGCGGCGCGCGAGGTCAGAGCCCTGATGTTCATCGAGCGCTTTGCCGACGATCTCCGGGAGCGCGCGCACCCGGCCCCACAATGACCGGCCGCCCCATCGTCCGACGACCCGCATGGCTCTGCTGCAGATTTCCGAACCCGGCGCTTCGCCCGATCCGCACCAGCGGCGCATCGCCGTCGGCATCGACCTCGGCACCACGCACTCGCTGGTGGCGGCGGTGCGCTCGGGCGTGCCCGAATGCCTGCCCGACGAGCAGGGCCGGGTGCTGCTGCCGTCGGTCGTGCGCTATCTCGAGGGCGGGCACCGCGGCATCGGAGACGCCGCGCTGGCGGCGCGCAGCGACGACCCGACCAACACGATCGCCTCGGTCAAGCGCTTCATGGGGCGCGGGCTGGCCGACATCGCGCACCGCGAGAAGCTGCCCTACGAATTCGTCGATGCGCCCGGCATGGTCCAGCTGCGCACGGCGGCCGGCATCAAGTCGCCGGTCGAGGTGTCGGCCGAGATCCTTGCCAGCCTGCGCCAACGCGCCGAGGACAGCTTCGACGACGAGCTGTTCGGCGCGGTGATCACCGTGCCCGCGTACTTCGACGACGCGCAGCGCCAGGCGACGCGCGACGCCGCGCGGCTGGCCGGCATCAACGTGCTGCGTCTGATCAACGAGCCGACCGCAGCGGCGATCGCCTACGGCCTGGAGCACGGCAGCGAAGGCCTGTACGCGGTCTACGACCTCGGCGGTGGCACCTTCGACGTCTCGCTGCTGCGCCTGGCGGCCGGCGTGTTCGAGGTGGTCGCGACCGGCGGCGACTCGGCGCTCGGCGGCGACGACTTCGACCGCGTGCTGGCCGACTGGGCGCTCGAGCGCGCGGGGCTCGACGTCGAGACCGCGCGCGACAAGGGCGCCGTGCTGACGGCGGCACGGCGAGCCAAGGAGGCGCTGACGACGCGCGATCGCGTGACGCTGCGGTGCGCGCTGTCGACCGGCCTTCTCGAGGTGGAGGTCGACGCCGCCGAGTTCCAGGCGCTCGGTGCGCCGCTGGTCGAGCGCACTCTCGCCGCGGCGCGCAGCGTGCTGCGCGATGCGCGCGTGCGGCCCGACGAGGTGCACGGCGTCGTGCTGGTGGGCGGGGCGACGCGCATGCCGGCCGTGCGGCGCGCGGTCGGCGAGCTGTTCGGCCGCCCGCCGCTCGTCGACCTCAACCCCGACGAGGTGGTCGCGCTCGGCGCGGCGATCCAGGCGCACCAGCTCGCCGGCAATGCCGGCGCGGGCGAGCTGCTGCTGCTCGACGTGATCCCGCTGTCGCTGGGGATCGAGGTGATGGGCGGCCTGGTCGAGCGCATCATCCCGCGCAACAGCACCATTCCGGTGGCGCGGGCGCAGGACTTCACCACCTTCAAGGACGGCCAGACGGCGATGGCGCTGCACGTCGTGCAGGGCGAGCGCGAGCTGGTCGCCGACTGCCGCTCACTGGCGCGCTTCGAGCTGCGCGGCATCCCGCCGATGGTCGCCGGCGCCGCGCGCATCCGTGTCACCTTCGAGGTCGATGCCGACGGCGTGCTCGCGGTGAGCGCACGCGAGGAGACTTCCGGTGTCGAGGCATCGATCAGCGTCGTGCCGAGCTACGGCCTGTCCGACGAGCAGATCGCGCGCATGCTCGGCGAGAGCTTTGCCAGCGCCGACCAGGACATGCGCGCGCGCGCTTTGCGCGAGTCGCGCGTCGAGGCCGAGCGCATGGTGCTGGCGACGCGCTCCGCGCTGGCCGCCGATGCCGACCTGCTCGACGCGCCGGAACGCGCGGCAATCGATGCGCTGGTGGCTGCGGCCGAGCAGGCGGCACGCGGCGACGACCACGATGCGATCGACGCCGCCACCGAGGCGCTGGCCCGCGGCACCGAAGGGTTCGCCGCCGCGCGCATGAACCGCGGCATCCGCCAGGCGCTGGCCGGCCGCTCGGTCGAGGACGTCGGATGACCATCATCAAGGTGCTGCCGCACCCCGAGTACTGCCCGGCGGGCGCCGAGGTCGAGGCCGAGCCGGGCACCTCGGTGTGCGAGGCGCTGCTGGAGCACGGCATCCCGATCGACCATGCGTGCGAGATGAGCTGCGCCTGCACGACCTGCCACGTCATCGTCCGCGAGGGCTTCGCGTCGCTGAACGAGATGGACGAAAGCGAAGAGGACCTGCTCGACCGCGCCTGGGGCCTGGAACCCAATTCCCGGCTGTCATGCCAGGCGATCGTCGCCCGGCAGGACCTGACGATCGAGATCCCGCGCTACTCGATCAACTACGCGAAGGAACAGCACTGAAGACCGGACGGTCAGGAGCGCTGCGGTTGTCCGGTGAGCGTGCGGTGCAGCCAGCCGCCGAGTGGGCGCAGGCTGTCGAACATGCTGTCGCCGGCGCCGCGGTCGCGCTCGTGCAGCACTCCACTCGCCTCGAGCAGCTCGAGGAAGTGGCGCACCTCGGCGCGCGGCAAGCCGCTGGCCTCGACCAGCTGCTGCACACCGACGTAGCGGTGCGACATGTCGTTGAGCATGCGCCGGTACGCCGTGCGGTTGTGCGCGGGCGTGAGTTCCGGCCAGGCGCTGAGCTTGAATTCCTTCATGTGCCGACGCTTTCTCGAGGGTCTCGCTGAGTCGCGCAGGACAAGTTCCATCCCCGAGCGCAGGGTAGCCAGCGGCGTGCGCGGCGGGAAGGGTCCGGGGCGGTTCGTCGTGCATTCCGCCACAGTCCATTTGTGACGCTTTGTCAGCAAGCGTTGACAACCCCGCTCGATCTTTGGCGCACACCCTTGGCTAGACTGAACGCATGAACGTGCTCGGCATCGAATCGTCGTGCGACGAGACCGGCATCGCGCTGGTATCGCTCGATGCGGCTTCCGGTCGCGCCGTGCTGCGCGGCGAGGCGCTGCATAGCCAGGTCGACATGCACCAGGCTTACGGCGGCGTCGTGCCCGAGCTGGCCTCGCGCGACCACATCCGCCGCGTCGTGCCGCTGGCGCGGCTGGCGCTGCAACGCGCGCAGTGTCGGCTCGACGATGTCGACGTCGTCGCCTACACGCGCGGGCCCGGCCTGGCCGGCGCGCTGCTGGTCGGCGCCGGCCTGGCCTGCGCGCTCGGCGCGGCGCTCGGCCGACCGGTGCTCGGCGTGCATCACCTCGAGGGGCACCTGCTGTCGGCCTTCCTCGGCGCCGAGCCGCCCGAGCTGCCGTTCGTCGCGCTGCTCGTCTCGGGCGGCCACACCCAGCTGATGCGCGTCGAGCGCATCGGACACTACGCGCTGCTCGGCGAGACGATCGACGACGCCGCCGGCGAGGCCTTCGACAAGACGGCGAAGATGCTCGGCCTGCCCTATCCCGGCGGGCCGGCGCTGGCCCGGCTGGCCGACTTCGGCGACGCCGAGGTATTCGAGCTGCCGCGCCCGCTGCTGCATTCGGCCACGCTCGACTTCTCCTTCGCGGGGCTGAAGACGGCGGTGCTGACGCAGGTGCGCCGCCTCGGCAACGTGTGCGAGCAGGACCGCGCCAACCTCGCCGCGGCGACGCAGGCAGCGATCGTCGACGTGCTGGTGGCCAAGTCGATGCGCGCGCTGGCCGGCACGGGCCTGGCGCGGCTCGTCGTCGCCGGCGGCGTCGGTGCCAACGCGGAACTGCGCCGCCGCCTCGACGAGGCGGCGGCGCGCGCGGGTGCCCGGGTGCACTATCCCGAGCCGCGGCTGTGCACCGACAACGGGGCGATGATCGCGCTCGCCGCCGCGCTGCGCCTGCAGCACGGCGTCGAGCAGGCGCGCAGCGACTACGCGTTCGACGTGCGGCCGCGCTGGCCGCTGGCCGAGATGTCGGCGCCGGGCGTCGGCTGATCTTCGAGTCTCGTTCGCAATGCGCAGCGCCATCGAACAGCTCCCGGCCTCGAAGATCCGCGAGGTCGCCAATGCCGGCCTCGGCCGCTCCGACGTGCTGCCGTTCTGGTTCGGCGAGAGCGACGAGGTGACGCCCGAATTCGTACGCGCCGCGGCGGTGGCCTCGCTCGAGCGCGGCGAGACGTTCTACGCGCACAACCTCGGCCTGCCTGAGCTGCGCGAGGCGATCGCCGGCTACGCGAGCGCGCTGCACGGCCCGGTCGGCGCCGCCCGCATCGCCGTCACCTCGTCGGGGGTGAGCGCGCTCATGATCGCGATGCAGGCGCTGGCCGGTGCCGGCGACGAGGTCGTCGCGGTCGTGCCGGTATGGCCCAACCTGACGGCGCAGCCAGCGATCCTGGGCGCCGACGTCGTCCGGCTGGCGCTGCACGCGCGCGCCGGCGCCTGGCGGCTCGACCTCGACGAACTGCGGCGCGTCGTCACGCCGCGCTCGCGCGTGCTGGTCGTCAACGCGCCGAACAACCCGACGGGCTGGACGCTGTCGCACGCCGAGCAGCGGGCGATCCTCGACCACTGCCGAGCTACCGGCACCTGGATCCTCGCCGACGAGGTCTACGAGCGCGTCTGGTTCGGCCGCGGCAACTGCGCTCCGAGCTTCCTGGACATCGGCGGGGCCGACGACCGCCTCGTCGTCGCACACAGTTTCTCGAAGAGCTTCCTGATGACCGGCTGGCGGCTGGGCTGGCTGGTGGTGCCGCCGGGGCTGCTCGACGCCGTCGGCAAGCTGATCGAGTTCAACACCTCGTGCGCGCCGGTGTTCGTGCAGCGCGCCGGGCTGGCGGCGGTCGCCGGCGCGGGCGAGTTCGTGCCGGCGCTGGTCGAGCGGCTGCGCCGCTGCCGCGACACGCTGCTGCCGCGGCTGGCCGCGCTGCCGCGCGTTCGCGTGGCGACGCCGGACGGCGGCATGTACGCCTTCTTCCAGGTCGAGGGCGAGGCCGACTCGATGGCCTTCGCCAAGCGGCTGGTGGTCGAGGCCGGCCTCGGGCTGGCGCCCGGTGTGGCCTTCGGCCCGGAGGGCGAGGGCTGGCTGCGCTGGTGCTTCGCGTCGAAGGATCCGGCGCGGCTGGTCGAGGGCGTGCGTCGGCTCGAAGGGGTGCTGCGGCTATAATGCGCGGCTCACGCCGGGCCTCGGTTCGGCGTGCTCAGTCACGGCGCGGGTCGGTTTCACCCGCGTTCGCGAGTCGTCAACGAGACCGCAGCGCGACGCGCCTCGCGCCGCCGTGGTCCGCAGCCCAGGAACTGACCGAAGACCATGGCAGTCGCCGAAATCGTCAAGGCCGACATCATCAAGGCCAACGCCCGCAGCGTCAGCGACACGGGCTCCCCGGAAGTGCAGGTCGCGCTTCTGACCGCCCGCATCAACGAGCTGACGCCGCACTTCAAGACCCACGCCAAGGACCATCACGGACGGCGCGGTCTGCTCAAGCTCGTCAACCAGCGCAAGCGCCTGCTCGCGTACCTGAAGGACAAGGACGCGGAGCGCTACACCACGCTGATCCAGAAGCTCGGCCTGCGCAAGTAGGCAGGCCGGCCGCCGATGCGACACCCGCCTGCCAGGGAATGCACCCGCGCAGGCCGGGCCTCGCGCGGAGATCGCTCGACCCGACAACTGCCGTGTCATTGCAGCGCCGCCCGCACGGACCGCGCTGCAATGGCATCGGTGC
>JBLMVT010000466.1:0-4419 GCA_050256835.1 Betaproteobacteria bacterium
GCCGGCGTCGGCCTGTTCATCGACCAGCAGCTCGCCGGTCGCTACGGTCAGGCGACCGACTGGTACATGCAGGGTCCTTTCGCCGAGGGCAGCAAGCAGCAGGGCTACCAGTCGCACTTCACGCCGGCCGGCCTGTATCGCGCTGCGCTCGAGGGGCTGGACGCGCACTGCCGGCAGAAGTACGGCGGCAAGGTCTTCGCGGCGCTCGGCGACGACGAGCGCGACACCCTGCTGCACGCGCTCGAGAAGGACGAGCTGAAGCTCGGCGCGGTCTCGGGCGAGGCCTTCTTCGACATGCTCTGGCAGAACACGCAGGAAGGCTTCTTCGCCGACCCGATGTACGAGGGCAACCGCGACTTCATCGGCTGGAAGCTGGTCGACTTTCCGGGGCCGCGCTACAACTACGTCGGCGACATCGCGCGCTACGGCGAGCCCTATCGGCGGCCGACGGTCGGCTTGATGGGGCCCGACCCGGCGCGGCGGCCGGGGCGCCCGGCGACGGCATGACGCCGGCCGGGGACGAGGGGCCGTCATGATCGACCGCAAGATGCCCGAGGTCGATGTCGTGCTGGTCGGCTTCGGCTGGACGGCGGCGATCATGGGCCAGGAGCTGGCCTCGGCCGGAGTGAAGGTGCTCGCGCTCGAGCGCGGGCCGTTCCGCGACACCGTGCCCGACTTCTCGACCACGCACATCCAGGACGAGCTGCGCTACGCGGTGCGCGACCAGATCTTTGAGCGCCCGGCGCGCGAGACGCTGACCTTACGCAATTCGGCCGCCCAGACCGCACTGCCGATGCGCCACCTCGGCTCGTTCAAGCCGGCCTCGGGCGTCGGCGGCGCGGGCGTGCACTGGAACGGGCAGACCTGGCGCTTCCTGCCGACCGACTTCCGGCAGCACAGCCACATCGTCGAGCGCTACGGCGCGGGCTTCATCCCCGAGGGCATGACGATCCAGGACTGGGGCGTGACCTACGACGACCTCGAGCCGTACTACGACCGCTTCGAGTACCTGTGCGGCATCTCCGGCGTCGCTGGCAACCTCGGGGGCAGGATCCAGGACGGCGGCAACCCCTTCGAAGGCCCGCGCTCCCGCGGCTACCCGCTGCCGCCGCTCGAGCGCAGCTTCGGCACCGTCAAGTTCCACACGGCGGCGCTCGAGGCTGGCTTCAAGCCGTTCCCGTGCCCCGCCGCCAACGCCTCGCGGCCGTACCGAAACCCGCTGGGCGTGCAGATGGGCCAGTGCACCTACTGCGGCTACTGCGAGTGGTTCGCCTGCGGAAACAACTCGAAGTCCTCGCCGCAGAGCACGATCCTGCCGGTGCTGCTAAAGCAGCCGAACTTCGCCTGGCGCACCCACTGCGACGTGACCAAGGTCAACCTCGACGCCGCTGGCAAGCGCGCCACCGGCGTGACCTACGTCGATGAGCAGGGCAAGAGCGTCGAGCAGCCGGCGCAGCTGGTCGTGCTGTGCGCCTTCGCGCAGCACAACGTGCATCTGCTGCTGCTGTCGAAGATCGGCAGGCCGTACGACCCGAAGACGGGCGAGGGTGTCGTCGGGCGCAACTACGCCTACCAGATCACTTCCTCGGTCGACGTCTTCCAGGACGACATCACCAACCCGTTCATGGGCGCGGGCGCGCTCGGCCAGGCGATCGACGAATTCAACGGCGACAACTTCGATCACGGCCCGGAAGGCTTCATCGGCGGCGGCTACATCGCGCTGTGGACCACCGGCGGGCGACCGATCCTGCAGCAGAAGGACGTGCCCGAGGGCGTGCCGAAGTGGGGCGGGCAGTGGAAGGCGGCGCGCGCCGAGTACTACCAGCGCGGGCTGAAGATCGCCACCCACGGCAGCGTCATGAGCTACCGCGACGCGTACCTCGACCTCGACCCGACGTACCGCGACGTCTACGGCAACCCGCTGCTGCGCCTGACGTTCGACTTCCACGACAACGAGCACCGGATGTCGCGCTTCGTCACCGACAAGGCGGTGCTGATCGCCAAGGCGATGCGGCCGCGCTCGATCAAGACCAACTACCGCGAGGGCCACTACTCGATCGTCCCCTACCAGACGACGCACAACACCGGCGGCGCGGCGATGGGCGACGACCCGAAGACGAGCGTCGTCAACCGCTACCTGCAGAGCTGGGATGTGAGCAACGTGTTCGTGCTCGGTTCGAGCGTGTTCCCGCAGAATGCCGGCTACAACCCGACCGGCACCGTCGGCGCGCTCGCCTACTGGGCGGCCGACGCGATCCGCACCAGGTACCTTGCGCATCCGGGGCCGCTGGTGTGAGGGCGAGGCGGGAAATGCGCGCACCGCTCGCCCTGGCCGTCCTCGCCCTGTGCGGCGCGCAGGCGCTCGCGGCGCCGAACGAGGTCGAACGCGGTCGCTACCTCGCGACCGTCGGCGACTGCATGAGCTGCCACACCGTCAAGTGCGGCAAGCCGTTCGCTGGCGGGCTGCCGATCGACACCGGCTTCGGCATCGTCTACACGCCGAACATCACGCCCGACAAGGCGACCGGCATCGGCAACTGGTCCGACGACGACTTCTATCGCGCGCTGCACACCGGCATCGACGACGAAGGGCATCACCTCTACCCGGCCTTCCCCTATCCCTGGTTCACCCGGGTGACGCGCGACGACGTGCTCGCGATCAAGGCCTATCTCGAGACCGTGCCGCCGGTGCATCAGGCGAACAAGCCGGCGCAGCTCGAAGGCTGGCTCGGCTGGCGGCCGCTGATGGCGGGCTGGAACGCGATCAACTTCGACGCGGGCGAGTACCGGCCGGACCGGTCGAAGTCCGCGCAATGGAACCGCGGCGCCTACCTCGTCGAGGGGCTCGGCCACTGCGGCGACTGCCACACCGCCAAGAAGTCTTTCGGCGGGCCGATCACCCGCGAGAAGCTGCAGGGCGGCTTCTGGGACGGCTGGGCGGCGCCGAACCTCGCGGGCGACGAACGCGACGGCCTCGGGCGCTGGAGCCGGGCCGAGGTCGTCGAGTTTCTGAAGACCGGCTCGAACGCCAAGAGCGCCGCCGTCGGGCGCATGGCCGAAGTCGTTGCCCACTCGACGAGCCATTTCAGCGACGCCGACCTGCAGGCGGTCGCGACCTACCTGAAGGACCTGCCCGCACGCACCCATGACGTGCGCGACACGCCGCCGCTCGACCGCGCCGGCTATGCGCGCGGCGAGGAGCTGTACGTCGACAACTGCGCCGCCTGCCACATGCAGGACGGCCGCGGCATGCCGGGCGCCTACCCGCCGCTGGCGCTGAACCCGCTGCTGCAGGGCAAGGACGCCGGCACGGCGACGCGCGTCGTGCTCGGCGGGGCGCGGATGGTCGCCACGAAGGACAAGCCGACCGGGCTGGCGATGCCGGCCTTCGGCGCCAAGCTCGACGACCGCGAGGTCGCCGACCTCGTCAACTACGTGCGCAACGCGTGGGGCAACCGCGCGCCGCTCACCGACGATGCCGCGGTGGCGAAGCTGCGCAAGGCTTTCGGCGTGCACGAGCCGCAGGCGCGGCGCGAGGCGTCGCGATGAGGCTCGCTGGCGCGCCCGCGCCCGGCGCGCGCAGACACGCCGCGGCGACGGGCTGCCTAGCCTGCGCGCTGGCCCTCGGCGCGCCGGCGGTACGAGCGCAGACCACGCCGGCGACGCGTCAGCTCGCCGCCCGAGTCTGCGCGTCCTGCCACGGCGTCGACGGCAACAGCCGGCGCGCCAGCGTGCCGACCCTTGCCGGCCAGTACGGCGACTACCTCGAGCGCCAGCTGCACCTGTTCCACGACCAGGGCCAGCGCCGCGCCAGCGGCGTCATGGGCGCGATCGCGGTGCACCTGACGGACGCGCAGATGCATGACTTGGCGGACTACTTCTCGCACCAGCCACTGCTGCCCGCGCAGCAGCCGAAGCTGGACGACGTGGCGCGCGGCGCGTCGATCTGGCTCGACGGCCTGCCCGACAAGGGCGTGACCGCCTGTGCGGCCTGTCACGGCGTGCATGCCCGCGGGCTGTCCGAGGCCTATCCGCGCCTGGCGGGGCAGGGCGCCGACTACGTCGCGACGCAGCTGCGCGAGTTCCACTCAGGTGCGCGCGCGAGCGACGCCGAGCGGCTGATGCGCGACCTGGCGGCCAAGCTTTCCGACGCCGACATGAACGCCGTCGCGCGCTACGTCGCCGCGCTCGACTAGCGGGCATCCGCATTGCTGTGCAGCCGCCACGCGACCCGCCTGCCGACACCGGAGTCCCACAGATGCCTCATACGTCCCCCGCACCGGTAATCGCTTCGCGTAACGCGCGGGGATCGCTTGCAAAATATCGCGGCACGATAGAAGGGGGAAGGGCGCGAACGGCCGGCCTCGCCGCCGCGCTCGTGTGGCTGCTGTCGGCGCCGGCCTTCGCGCAACGGCAGGC
>JBLMVT010000467.1:0-2999 GCA_050256835.1 Betaproteobacteria bacterium
CGGCCGGCATCCTCAGCCACGGCGGCAAGCGCCAGCTCGAGATCGCGATGTGCCTGGCGACGCGCCCGCAGGTGCTGCTGCTCGACGAGCCGCTGGCCGGCATGGGCGCCGAGGAGACCGATCGCATGCTCGGCCTGCTCGGGCACCTGAAGGCCGGCCACGCCGTGCTGCTGGTCGAGCACGACATGGACGCCGTGTTCCGCATCGCCGACCGCATCACCGTGATGGTCAACGGCGAGGTCATCGCCAGCGACGTGCCCGAGCGCATCCGGGCCAACGAGCAGGTGCAGATCGCCTACCTGGGCGACGCCGTCGCCGCCTGAACACGATGGCCGCGCCGCTGCTCGCGATCGAGGGCCTGCACGCCCACTACGGCGACAGCCATGTGCTGCGCGGCGTCGCGCTCGAGCTGGAGCCCGGCACCTCGCTCGGCCTGCTCGGCCGCAACGGCATGGGCAAGACGACGCTGATCCGCACGGTGCTCGGCTACCTGAGGCCGACCGGCGGGCGCGTGCGCTGGCAGGGCCGCGATGCGACCGGCGAAGGGCCCGAGCGCATGGCGCGCGCGGGCATCGGCTACGTCCCCGAGGGCCGCGGCATCTTCCCCAACCTGTCGGTGCGCGAGAACCTCGTGATGAGCGCGCGACCCGGCATCGACGGCCGCCGCGACTGGACCCTCGAACGCGTGCTCGCCACCTTCCCGCGGCTGTCCGAGCGGCTCGAGCACGGCGGCCAGCAGCTGTCCGGCGGCGAGCAGCAGATGCTGTCGATCGGGCGCGCGCTGATGACCAACCCGCTGCTGCTGGTGCTCGACGAGGCGACCGAGGGACTGGCGCCGATCGTCGTCACCGAGATCTGGCGCGTCGTCTCCTCGATCCGCGCGACCAACATCGCCACGCTGATCGTCGATCGCAACTACCGCGCCGTGCTCGCCCACACCGACCGCGCGGTGGTGATGGAAAAGGGCCGGCTGGTGCTGCACGGGGATTCGGCGACACTGGCCGCCTCGCCCGAGGCGCTGGCCGGCGTGCTCGGTGTGTGAACCGCATAGGAATCGCCGTGATCCTCGAAGTCGCCGACATCCGCATCAAGAGCGGCCGCAACGCCGAGTTCGACGCCGCCATCCGCCGCGGCGTCGAGACCGTGATCGCGAAGGCGCGCGGCTTTCTCGGCTACCAGGTGGTCAAGGGCATCGAGTCGCCCGAGCGCTACCTGCTGATGATCCGGTGGGACACGCTGGCCGCCCATACCGAGGAGTTCCGCGGCTCGCCGGCGTTCGCCGAGTGGCGCGCGATCGTCGGACCGCTGTTCGCCGAGCCGCCGCGGGTCGAGCACTTCGAGCACGTCGCCGCGTCCGAGTGAGCCCCGAACCGTCGCCGCAGCGCGGGCTCGCCGGGCTGGCCGGCCTGTCGCCGGCGTATTTCGGCATGGTGATGGCCACCGGCATCGTCTCGCTGGCCTGCCACCGGCTGTCGCTGCCCGGCCTGGCGCGGGCGCTGTTCGGGCTCAACGTCGCCGTCTACGCCCTGCTGTGGCTGCTGACCGTGCTGCGCATGGCGCGCTACCCGCGCCGCCTGTTCGGCGACGTCGTCGATCATCTGCGCGGCCCGGGGTTCTTCACGACCGTCGCGGCGACCAGCGTGCTGGGCAGCCAGTTCGTGGTGCTGGCACAAGACGACCGCACTGCCACCGCGCTGTGGCTGCTGGCGATCGTGCTGTGGATCGCGCTGACCTACGCGGTGTTCGCCGGACTCACCGTCAAGGAGCGCAAGCCGGCGCTCGACCAGGGCATCAGCGGCGGCTGGCTGCTCGCCGTGGTGGCGACGCAGTCGATCGCGGTGCTGAGCGCGCTGCTGGCGGCGCACATGGGGCAGCCCGGGCGGCTGGAGATGAACTTCCTGGCGCTGGCGACCTGGCTGTGCGGCGGCATGCTCTACATCTGGATGATGTCGCTGATCTTCTACCGCTACACCTTCTTCCCGTTCCTGCCCGGCGACCTGTCGCCGCCGTACTGGATCAACATGGGCGCGATGGCGATCTCGACGCTGGCCGGCTCGCTGCTCGTCGTCAACGCGCCCGAGGCGCCCTTCCTGCTGTCGCTGCTGCCCTTCATCAAGGGCTTCACCGTCTTCTACTGGGCCACCGGCACCTGGTGGATCCCGATGCTGGTCGTGCTGGCGCTGTGGCGCCACGTGTACCGGCGTTTTCCGCTGCGCTACGACCCGCTGTACTGGGGCGCGGTGTTCCCGCTCGGCATGTACACCGCGGCGACCTACCGCATGACGCAGGCGATGCCGCTGCAGTTCCTCGCGTTCATTCCGCGGACATTCTTCTGGATCGCCCTCGCCGCGTGGACCGCGACGTTTGTGGGGTTGGTGCGGTCGATTGCGGTGCCGTCGAGAGGGCCAGTTTCATGAGGGTCGGCTCGGGCCGCCGTGGCGGCGAAGGAGGCGCGACACCTACCACGTTGAAGCTGGACGCTCGGTTTCTTCGAACGTCAGAACTTTGAAGATGAATAGTTCGTGGTCGAACATGCCTTTGTGTCCGTAGTGTCCCTTTGGGCCGAGGCTACCGAGCACACGCATTCGATAGAACCGCGCGGGTGCGGATCGAGACCGAGAGTCGGCAGGCGGCAATTGAAAGTCGTCGGGAAAATGTGCGTACCACTTCTCGACGCGCGGTAAGAGGCCAAAGAACTTGCGACCGGTGACGACGACGAATCGCGCGACTTCCCAGTGCGCGACGTATACGCCGTCGAATTCTCTGAGTTCACTCACTACTTGCGACGTATGTTGAGAAGAGCAACGACGCACCCGTTGGGACAGTAGATTCCGGAGTGGATCCAGCCCTTCTCTTCGACATCTGTGCCTGCGTACTTAAGGGGCGTCATGAACGTGCCTCAGTACCACTGAGCGTGATGCACTACCGGCTGCCCGAGAGCGCTTTCGACGGTTGCGATGAACTGCGGGGAGATGGTGAACGATTCACGCGAGGGAACC
>JBLMVT010000468.1:0-5141 GCA_050256835.1 Betaproteobacteria bacterium
GGCGTCGAGGTCGCGCCAGTCGTCTTCGGTGAAGACGCTTTCGGCCAGTGGCAGCACCTCGCGTTCCTCCTGTTCCATGTGCGCCAGGTAGAACTCGACATAGCGCCGGGCGTCGTGCTCGAAGGCGTCGCGGCGTGCTTCGCCGAGCATCTCGAAGGCGATCAGCGAGTGCTCGAGGTCGCGCACCCGGCGCTCGCCCCGTGCATGGTCGTCGTCGAGCCGGTCGAGCACGTCGCGGGCCCGCGGCGTGCGCGCGCGCAACCGGGGAAACAGCAGTTCCGACTCCTTGCGGTGGTGGCGCTGCTCGGGAAACTCGTCGACGTAGAACAGCATCGCGCGCAACGCGGCGAAGTCCGGCAGCGTGCCCTGGCGGCGATGGCGAGAGAGCAGCAGCGGGATTGAACGCAGCATCGCGGCGAGCGCCGCGTGCTCCTCGCGGATGACCTTCAGCGCGAGATGTGTCATGCGCAGGAGGGTCTGCGATGGTCGATCGTAGGGGCTTGACGTGAGTCAAGATCGGCATGTAAGGCGCGATCGAAGCTGCGCCATGCGACTGACCTTCCTCGGCGGCACCGGCACCGTCACCGGGTCGAAATACGTGCTGGAACACGACGGCCGGCGCCTGCTGGTGGACTGCGGGCTGTTCCAGGGGCTGAAGAAGCTGCGCCTGCGCAACTGGGACGAGCTGCCGGTCGCCGCGGGTTCCCTCGACGCCGTCGTGCTGACCCACGCGCATCTCGATCACAGCGGTTTCCTGCCGCGCCTGCTGCGGCTGGGTTTTCGCGGCCCTGTGTACTGCAGCCCGGCGACGCGCGAGCTGTGCGGCCTGCTGTGGCCCGACAGCGGCCACCTGATGGAGCGCGAGGCCGAATACGCGAACCGCCACGGCTACTCGAAGCACCACCCGGCGTTGCCGCTCTACGACGAAGCCGAGGCGCGGCGCGCGCTCGGTGCGTTGCAGCCGGTCGGATTCGACACCCGCTTCGCCCCGCTGCCGGGCGTGTACGCGACGCTGCGCGCGGCCGGGCACATCCTCGGTGCGGCCAGCGTGCACGTCGAGTACAAGCGCGGCTCCGTCCTGTTCTCCGGCGACCTCGGGCGGCAGAACGATCTGCTGATGCCGCCGCCACATCCGCCGGTCGGCTGCGACGCGCTCGTCGTCGAGTCGACGTACGGGGACCGGCTGCATCCGCGCGAGGATGTCCTCGCGCAGCTCGCGGCGATCATCAACCGCACTGCGGCGCGCGGCGGCACGGTGATCGTCCCGGCCTTCGCCGTCGGGCGCGCCCAGCTGCTGCTGCTGGCGATCGACCGCCTCAAGCAGGCCATGCGCATTCCGGACCTGCCCGTCTACCTGAACAGCCCGATGGCCGCCGACGCGACCGAGCTGTATCGGCGCCATGCCGGCGAGCACCGGCTCGATGCGGCGCAATGCGCGGCGCTCGGCAGGGTGGCCAAGATCGTCAACAGCGTCGAGGAGTCGATCAGGCTCAACGAGGCTCGCTGGCCGTCGGTCATCATCTCCGCCAGCGGAATGGCCAGCGGCGGACGGGTGCTGCACCACCTGAAGGCGCTCGCCCCCGATCCGCGCCACACCATCCTGTTCGTCGGCTTCCAGGCCGCGGGAACGCGCGGCGCATCGCTGGTCGCGGGCGCGCCGGCGGTGAAGCTGCTGGGTGGCTGGGTCGACGTGCGTGCCGAGGTCGTGAACCTCGCTTCGCTGTCGGCGCATGCCGACCGCGGGGAACTGCTGGCCTGGATCGCGGCCCTGCCGCGTCCGCCCCGGAGGGTGTTCGTCACCCACGGCGAGCCGCAGGCCGCCGACGCGCTGCGGCAGGCCGTCGAGGAGCGCTGGAACTGGCTCTGCGAGGTGCCCGACTATCTAGACAGCGCGGACCTCGACGCCTGAGGTTCAGTCGCCCTTTGGTGCGCCGCGCAGCATCAGCACCGGCACCGGGCTCGAGCGCAGCACCGATTCGGCCTCGCTGCCCAGCAGCATGTGGCGGAACCCGCGACGCCCGTGCGTGCCCATGGCGATCAGGTCGCAGTCGCTGCGCTCGACTTCGGCGACGATCTGGTCGGCGATGCGCCCGCCGGCCACTTCGAGCAGTCGCGTCTCGGCCTGCACGCCTTCGGCCCCGGCCTGTGTGCGTGCCTCGGCGAGCAGGGCCTCGGCGCGGCGACGCAACTCGGCCAGCGTCGCCTCGGCGTTGACCGTCGACGCCATCTCGACGAGCAGCGGAAAGTCGTCGATGACGTAAAGCAGGACGAGCTTGGACTTCAGCTCGCGGGCGAGGCCGATCGCCTCGCGCAGGCCGCGTGCGGCGGTATCGCTGCCGTCGATCGGCACGAGGATGCGCTGGTACATGAAGGGACCTCCGGGTTGACGCCCAAGCAGGGCATTCGAAGGTAGCGTGGCCGCTGCGGCGCGAGATTGATGCGCGTCAACCGCGTCGACTCGGCGCCGAGAGCACGACGGCGCATTGCCCGCCTTGATGCAGATCACGCCGATGCCGATCGGGCCCACCTAGAGTCTCGGCGCCGCTTCGCACGTCATGTCCCCAGCCCTCGCCGCACCCGGAGCCGAACCCGCCGCGAGCGTGCTCGACGATGCCGGCGAACTGGCCACGTTCACCCGTTTCGAGTCGACGCAGGACGGGCGACGCGAGGCCGTGTCGGCGCTGCGCATCGGCGGGATCCACTGCGCCGCCTGCGCCGGCATCATCGAGGACGCGCTGCTGGCGGTCGAAGGCGTGCGTGCCGCGCGCGTCGCCGCCGGCGCGCAGCGCGCCGAGGTGCGCTGGGACGCGGCACGCACGCGTGCCTCGGCGCTGGTCGCTGCAGTGGAGCGCGCGGGCTACAGCGCGGCGCCGGATCTCGCTGCGCCGGTGCGGGCGCTGCGCGAACGCGAGCAGCGGCGCGCGTTGTGGCGGCTGTTCGTCGCCGGCCTGTGCATGATGCAGGTGATGATGTACGCCACGCCGGCGTACGTCGCGGCGCCCGGCGACATCGCGCCCGACCTGCTGCGGCTGCTGCAATGGGCCAGCTGGCTGCTGACGCTGCCGGTGGTGCTGTTCGCGGCCGACGGCTTCTTCGTCGGCGCCTGGCGCAGCCTGCGCGCGCGCCGCATCGGCATGGACGTGCCGGTCGTCCTGGGGATCGCGATCACCTTCGTGGCCAGTTCGGCGGCGACCTTCGATCCGCAGGGTGCGTTCGGCCGCGAGGTCTACTTCGACTCACTGACGATGTTCGTCTTCTTCCTGCTCGGCGGTCGCTGGCTCGAACTGCGCGCGCGCCACCGCACGGCGGCGGCGCTCGAGGCCGGGGCCGCTCGGCTGCCCGAGAGCGTGCTGCGGGTCGACGCCGACGGCGTCGCGCGCAGCATCGGCATGCGCGCGCTGCGCGCCGGTGACCACGTCCGCGTGGCACGCGGGCAGGCGTTCCCCGCCGACGGCGTGCTGCTCGAAGGACGCACGCAGGCCGACGAGGCGCTGCTCACCGGCGAGTCGCGGCCGATGCCCAAGCAGCCCGGCGACGCCCTGGTGGCTGGCAGCCTCAACCTTCACGCGCCGGCGCTGATGCGCGTCGACCGGCTCGGCGCGGACACGCGTTACGAATCGATCGTCGCGCTGATGCGAAGCGCCTTCACCGAGCGGCCCCCGCTGCTGCGCGCGGCCGACCGCATCGCCGGCCCGTTCGTGCTCGCCGTGCTGCTGCTGGCTGCCGGCGGGGCCGCGCTGTGGTCGGTGATCGACCCGGCCCGTGCGCTATGGGTCGCCGTGTCGGTGCTGATCGTCACCTGTCCGTGCGCGCTGTCGCTGGCCGCGCCGTCGGCGCTGCTGGCCGCCGCGGGCGCGCTCGGGCGGCGCGGCGTGCTGCTGCGCCGGCTCGAGGCGCTGGAGACGCTGGCGCGGGTGGACCTGCTGTTCGTCGACAAGACCGGCACGCTGACCGAAGACCGGCTCGCATTGCAGGCGGTTCGGCTGCAGCCCGCGGCCCGATCGGCCGGCCTCGACGAGCGGGCCGTGCTGGCGCAGGCGGCGTCGCTGGCCGCGCTGTCGACGCATCCGCTGTCGCGCGCCTTGGTCGACGCCGCGCCCGCAGGTGATCGGCCCGCCGCGGTCTGGCGCGAGGTCTCGGACGTCCCCGGGCACGGCCTGCAGGCGGCCGACGCCAGCGGCGGCTTGTGGCGCTTCGGCAGCGCAGGCTGGGTGGCCGGCGGCTCGTCGCACGAGGGGTCGGGCGCGAGCGAGGCCTGGTTCGGCCCGGTCGGCGCGCCCTGGGCGGCGTTCGAACTGGCAGAGTCGCTGCGCGAAGACAGCATCGCGGCGATCGAGCGGCTGCGCCGCAACGGCGTCGAGGTGCGCCTGCTGTCGGGCGACCGGCCGCAGCGCGTCGCCGCGCTGGCCGAGCGTGTCGGGGTGCGCCGATGGCAGGGCGCGGCGACGCCCGAGGACAAGCAGGCCGTGGTCGCAACGGCGCAGTCGCGCGGCCACTGCGTGGCGATGGTGGGTGACGGCGTCAACGACGCGCCGGTGCTGGCGCGCGCCGATGTCTCGTTCGCGTTCGCGCACGGCGCCGACGTCGCGCGCATGCACGCCGACGCGGTCGTGCTCGGCAACCGCCTGGCCGACGTCGCGGCCGCGCGCGAGCTGGCGCTGCGCACGCGCCGCGTGATCCGGTGGAACTTCGCCTGGGCCGTGCTCTACAACGCGGCGTGCGTGCCGCTCGCGCTCGCCGGATGGCTGCCGCCGTGGGCGGCCGGCCTGGGCATGGCGTGCAGCTCGCTGCTCGTGGTCGGCCATTCGCTGCGGCTGGCGCATCCGCTCGACTGACGGACGCCTCGCGATGGACGTGCTCTACCTGCTCATCCCGCTGTCGGTGTTGCTCGTGTTCGCGCTGCTCGGCGTGTTCGCATGGTCGCTCACTAGCGGCCAGTTCGACGACCTCGATCGCGAGGGCGAACGCATCCTCGGCCGCGACGATCCGGCAATTGACGAGCATCAACCTCCCTCGGGATAGCGGCTTCGAGAATCCACGCCCGCATCTCGGAGAAAGACAGGACAAGCCATGCCCTCGACGACTGCCGCGCTGGGCTCCGAGCCCAGCACCTACAACGACACCGTGGTGCGCCAGTTCGC
>JBLMVT010000469.1:0-13421 GCA_050256835.1 Betaproteobacteria bacterium
ATCGATCTCGGCCTAGGGGGATCGGGCCGCGACCTTTGCGCGACACTGCACGCCTGCGGCGTCCGCAGAAAGGAAGGCGAAGGTGCCGGCATCCCTGTTCGGTCGATCCGAGCGTTCGCAGGCAGACGCCGACGAGGACGCGCGCTGGCAGGCGACACAGCCCGAAGGCGCTGCCGGCGCCGCCCCGCGCGAGCCGACGCCGCCCGAGGCGATCGAGCGTCCCACGCCGGAGCTGTTCCTCAGCGGTTCCCCGGCCGAGGCGCTGCGCATGCATCTGGCCGGGCATGGCGAGCCGCCGGTCGACCGGCTGGCGATCACCGTGTTCGACCCGGTGCGCACCTGGGCGCCGGCTTTGCTGAAGGCGCTGTCGGACTCGGGCGCCCAGCCGCTCGAGCGCCTGGCCTTGCGCGACGCGCTCGGGATGGCGACGCTGGCGACCGTCGAGCGCACGCGTGTCGTGCGGCGCGGCGAGCCGCCGCTGAACGTCTATCACGTCGACGTGCCGAGCGGCGTCGGCGACAGCGCGGCGGTGCCGCTGGTGATGATGGAGCGCTCGCAGCTGGCGGTCGTCATCGTCGGCCCGATGCACCCCGAGTCGGTTACCGGCATGCTCGAGCTGCTGCTGGCCGCCACGCATGCCGCGAGCTGGCGCTGCCCGCACCTGCTGTTCGTGCTCCCGCCGGCGGCGGTGTGGATCGCCAACCGGGTGAGCGGCATGGGCTGGCCGCAGCCGCTGAAGGTGACGGTGCTCAACGAGTCGCTGGGCAGCACGTCGGCGGTCTGGAACGCGCTGCTGGGCATCTGGAACCGCGCCAAGGACGCGCCGCCGTGGGCGCCCGTGCCACCCTTGGCGCAGCCGATCGAGCTGCCGCCGATCCATGTCGAGCCGACGCCCGCCGAGGCGCTGCCGACGATCCGGCTCGACCGTGCGCCGGTCGCCGCGCCCCCGAGCGCCAGCCAGATGCTCGACCCGCTCGACCTGCAGCGCGCCTCGGCGGTGCTACTCGACCTGCTGCTGCACGAAGGCGTGATCGGGTGCGCGCTGGTCGACGCCGGCAGCGGGCTGCCGGTGGTGCGCCAGGTGCGCGACACCCCGGCGCTCGACATCGACCGCGTCGCCGCGGCAGCCACGCAGGTGCTGCGCACCCATCGCGTGGCGGCGCGCGAGAGCGGCTTCGCCGAGCCGGTCGAGGAGATCATGGTCTGCGCCGGCTCGCGCCAGCAGCTGATCCGCCTGCTGCCGGGGCGTCCGGGGCTGTTCGTGTGCGCCGTCATCGACAGCCAGCGCGGCAACCTCGCCCTCACCCGCTACAAGCTGCTCGAAGTCGAGCGCGCGCTTGCCTGAAGCGTCGACCGGCCCCCGTTGGGGGTATGCAGGGCGGGCTACCATTTCGTCCTTCTCCGCTCTTCGCTTCATCGGGCCGCCATGCAACAGGTGCTGTTCGACTACACCCGCCAGGACGCGCAAGGCGCCAGCTGCGTCGCGCACGCCTGGGCCAAGGTCGCGCCGCCGCTGTCGCGCGACGAGCGCCGGGCGCTCAAGTCGCGCGCAGCCGAGCTGCTGAAGCAGCACGGCGCCGTGCTGGTCGCCCACTACTACGTCGACGGCGACCTGCAGGACCTGGCGCTCGAAACCGGCGGCTGCGTCTCCGACTCGCTCGAGATGGCGCGCTTCGGCCGCGACCACTCCGCGAAGACGCTGGTCGTCGCCGGGGTGCGCTTCATGGGCGAGACGGCGAAGATCCTGTCGCCCGACAAGCGCGTGCTGATGCCCGACGTCGACGCGACCTGCTCGCTCGACCTCGGCTGCCCGCCCGACGAGTTCACCGCCTTCTGCGACGCTCACCCCGACCGCACCGTCGTCGTCTACGCCAACACCAGCGCGGCAGTGAAGGCGCGCGCCGACTGGATGGTGACGAGCTCGTGCGCGCTGGCTATCGTCAACCACCTGCGCCAGCGCGGCGAGAAGATCCTGTGGGCGCCCGACCGCCACCTCGGCCGCTACATCGAACAGCAGACCGGCGCCGACATGCTGCTGTGGCAAGGCGAGTGCATCGTCCACGACGAGTTCAAGGGCATCGAGCTCGAGCTGATGCGCAAGGAGCATCCGCAGGCGCAGGTGCTGGTGCACCCCGAGTCGCCGGAAAGCGTGATCGCGCAGGCCGATGTCGTCGGCTCGACCTCGCAGCTGCTGAAGGCGGTGGTCGAGGGCGAGGCACGCGAATACATCGTCGCGACCGACAACGGCCTGTTCCACCGCATGCAGCAGCTCGCCCCCGGCAAGACGCTGATCGAGGCGCCGACCGCCGGCCACGGCGCGACGTGCAAGAGCTGCGCGCACTGCCCGTGGATGGCGATGAACGCGCTGCAGGGCGTGGTCGACTGCCTGGAGCACGGCCGCGGCGAGATCCGCATCGCCGAGCCGGTGCGCGCCAAGGCGCTCGGCTGCATCGAGCGCATGCTCGACTTCGTCAGGGCGCATCCGGCGTCGGTGGCGACGCCGCGGCACGGCTTCGTGCCCAACCTCGGCGCCGCGTGATGTTCGATCACAACGAGACGCTCGACGAGGCGCGCGCGCGCAACGTGCGCGACGCGCTCGCCGAGGACATCGGCGGCGGCGACTGGACGGCGCGCCTCGTGCCGGCCGGCGCGCGATCGCGTGCCCGCGTGGTGGTGCGCGAGCATGCGGTGCTGTGCGGCCGCGACTGGTTCGACGGCTGCCTGCTCGCGCTCGACGCGGCGGCACGAATCGACTGGCTGCACGCCGAGGGCGCGCCGATGGAGCCGGGCACGACCGTGTGCGAGATCGAGGCCGATGCGCGCGCGCTGCTGTCCGCCGAGCGGCCGGCGCTCAACTTCCTGCAGCTGCTGTCTGGCACGGCGACGCGCACGCGACGGTACGTGCAGGCGATCGCCGGCGTGACGCGGCTGCGGCGCAACGCCTCGGGCGGCTGCGTCATCCTCGACACGCGCAAGACGCTGCCCGGCCTGCGCCAGGCGCAGAAGTACGCGGTGCGCACCGGCGGCGGGCACAACCAGCGCCTCGCGCTGTGGCACGGCATCCTGATCAAGGAGAACCACATCGCCGCCGCCGGCGGCATCGCCGCCGTGCTGGCCAACGCGCGCGCGCTCGAGGCCGGGGTCGAGATCCAGATCGAGGTCGAGAACCTGGCGCAGCTCGCCGAGGCGCTCGACGCCGGTGCCACCAGCATCCTGCTCGACAACTTCGCCCTCGACCGGCTGCACGAGGCCGCCGCGCTGACCGACGGCCGCGCGCTGCTCGAGGCCTCGGGCGGCCTGCGGCTCGACGACCTGCCGGCGATCGCCGCCACCGGCGTCGACCGCATCTCGGTCGGGGCGCTGACCAAGGACGTGCGCGCGATCGACTACTCGATGCGCATCGTCGGCTGAACTCCCCTCGCCGGCCTGGCGGGAGAGGGCCGGGGATGAGGGTTCAGCCCGACAGCGCCACCGTCTGCCGGCCGTCGCGCGGCGTGCGCACCAGCAGCGTCGGGAAGCTGACCGGCAGCGCGTACGGGAAGTCGCGGCTGTAGTGCAGGCCGCGGCTCTCGTGGCGGCGCAGCGCCGAGCGCACGATCAGCTCGGCGCAGTCGACCAGGTTGCGCAGCTCGAGCAGGTCGCGCGTGACGCGGAAGGCGCCGTAGTACTCGTCGATCTCCTGGCGCAGCAGCTCGATGCGGTGCAGCGCCCGCTCGAGCCGCTTCGTCGTGCGCACGATGCCGACGTAGTTCCACATCAGCAGGCGCAGCTCGTCCCAGTTGTGCGCGATGACGACCTGCTCGTCGGCGTTCTCGACCTGGCTCTCGTCCCACGGCGGCAGCGCCTCGGCGGGCGGCGGCGGCGTGGCGAGGATGTGCTCGGCGGCGGTGCGGCCGAGCACCGCGCATTCGAGCAGCGAGTTGCTGGCCAGCCGGTTGGCGCCGTGCAGGCCGGTGTAGGTGGCCTCGCCGACCGCGTACAGCCCGGGCAGGTCGCAGCGTCCGTTGAGGTCGGTGACGACTCCGCCGCAGGTGTAGTGCGCCGCCGGCACGACCGGGATCGGCTCGCGTGCCATGTCGATGCCGAGTTCGAGCAGCCGCGCCCGGATGGTCGGGAAGTGCTCCTCGAGGAAGGCCTCGCCGAGGTGGGTGGCGTCGAGCCAGACGTGGTCCAGGCCATGGCGCTTCATCTCGAAGTCGATGGCGCGGGCGACGATGTCGCGCGGCGCGAGTTCGAGGCGCGCATCGTGCGCGGCCATGAAGCGCGTGCCGTCGGGCAGCTTGAGCTGGGCCCCCTCGCCGCGCAAAGCCTCGGTGATGAGGAAGCTGCGCGCCTGCGGGTGGTACAGGCAGGTCGGGTGGAACTGGATGAACTCCATGTTGCCGATGCGGCAGCCCGCGCGCCAGGCCATGGCGATGCCGTCGCCGGTCGCCGTCTCGGGATTGGTCGTGTAGCGATACACCTTGCCGGCCCCGCCGGTGGCGAGCACGACGGCGCGCGCGGGCAGCGTCTCGACGTGCGCCCGGTCGAGGTCGAGCGCGTACACGCCGTAGCAGCGGTCGGGCCCGTCGCGCGGCGGCTCGGCCGTGCCGGCGCCGCGCAGGTGGCGCGAGGTGATGACGTCGATCGCCATCGAGCGCTCGCGCAGCGTGATCGCCGGGTGGGCGCGCGCGGCGGCGAGCAGCGACTCGTGGATCGCGCGGCCGGTGGCGTCGGCGGCGTGAGCGATGCGCCGCACCGCGTGCCCGCCCTCGCGCGTGAGGTGCAGGCCGAGCGGCCCCTCGGGGTCGGGCGAGAACGGCACGCCGCGCTCGACCAGCCATTGCACCGCCTGCGCGCTGTGCTCGGCGACGAAGCGCGCCGTGCGTTCGTCGACCAGCCCGGCGCCGGCGTCGAGCGTGTCGCGCACGTGGCTGTCGATGCTGTCGTCGCTACCCAGCACCCCGACGATGCCGCCCTGGGCCCAGGCGGTGGCGGCCTCGTCGAGGTTGCGCTTGGCGAGCACGACGACCGGGTGGCGGTCGGCCAGGTGCAACGCCACGGTCAGCCCGGCAAGGCCGGCGCCGACGATCACGACGGGAGGGGACGACATCGTTGAATTGTGGGCGGCGGCCGGAACGGCGTGGGCGGATTCTATCGGTCGCCCCGTGGCTGCCTTACAGTTCCCGCATGGCCAATCACACGTCCTGGTTCGCCGGCCTGAACACCGCCGACCCCGAGACCGCCGCGGCCGCGCAGTGGGAGGCGACGCGCGCGCAGACGATGCTCGCCACGCAGGTGATGGCGCCCGACGCCGCCGACGCGACGCGCCGCGACATCGGCCGCTCGGTCGGCAACGACGAGCACGAGCTGTTCGTGTCCTGCGCGCCCGGCGAGGCGCTGCTGCAGCAGCTCGAGGTGCTGAAGCCCGACTACATCGCCGTGCACGACATCGGCTGCTCGATCTCGCGTCGCCTGCTCGAAGGCGTGGCCGCCGCCAGCCAGCGCCGCATGCACAGGCTGGTGATCCGCCGCCAGGGCTACGGCACCGACCTCGCGACGCTGCAGTTCATCGAGTGGTCGACGCCCGGCAGCGCGACGATCCGCCTGTACACGACCGAGGTCGACGCCGACACCGCCTCGCGGCAGGCGATCGCGATGACCTTGCTCGCGCACAGCCGGCTGGCCGTGGTATTCGTCGGCGACCTGCCGCCGCACGTGCTGGCCAGCGCGCTGCAGCCGCTGCGCGACGCCCTGCTGCGCGGCAAGTGGCCGAACCGGCAGCTGCTGATGCTGCCGCTCTCCTCGACCAGCGCGCTCGCGAGCCACAGCGCGCAGCTCGGCGGCGGCGGTGTCAGCGTGCGCACCACGCCGCAGGTCACGCGCCCCGCCGAGGCCTGGGCCTTCCTCAGCGGCGCCTGGAACCGGCTGCGCGAGCAGCAGGGCGCGGGCGCGGCGCACCTGCCGGTACTCGCCGGCGTGGCGTCGCCCACGACCGCCAAGGCCGCGGCCCGGAGCCCGCGGCCCGCGCCGCCGCGCCTCGAGCAGGTCGTGCCGCCGGTCACGCCGGAGTTGCCGCTGCGGCCGATGCCGGAGGTGCCGGGGCCCGGTCCGCGCGAAGCGCGCCCCGAGGAGCGGCTGCACGACTATCTCGGCCGCGTGATGAAGATCGCCGCGGTGCAGCGCTGCTGCGTGTTCGACTGCGTGAACCACCGCGTGCTGGCCCAGGCCGCGCGCGACGACACCGGGCCGGAGGTCGACCGCCTGCGGCGTCAGTCCGAGGTGCTGCTCGACGCGGCCGCGCGTTGCGCCGACGCTCTCGACCTGCAGGTGGGCGTGCCCGAGCTGCTGCTCACGCTCGACGCGCAGCACCTGCTGCTGCGCGCCGTGCCGGGGCAACGCCAGCAGGTGCTGGCGGCGCTGTTCGACAAGACCGACGCCAACCTGATGCTGGCGCGCCTGCAGCTGCAGCGGCTCGACGACGAGATGGCGGCGGACGCGGCGTGACGCCGGGTCGTGCGCCGCGGCCGGCCGCGGGCCGGAGCGCACGGTGAGCGCGCAGCATGCGCACGCACTGACCTGGGCCGTCGCCGGGCTGGCGACCCTGGGCGTGGTGACGCGGCCGTTCGGCTGGCCCGAGGCGGTGTGGGCGCTGGCCGGGGCGGGCGCGCTCGGCATCGCCGGGATCATCGACTGGGGCGACGCCTGGCGCGCCGCGGCCAAGGGGCGCGACGTCTACCTCTTCCTCGCCGGCATGATGCTGCTGGCCGAGATGGCACGCCAGGAAGGCCTGTTCGACCATCTCGCGGCGCGCGCGGTGGTGCTGGCGCGCGGCTCGCCGCGCCGGCTGTTCGCGCTGGTGTTCGGCGTCGGCACCGGCGTCACCGTGCTGCTGTCGAACGACGCGACGGCTGTGGTGCTGACACCGGCCGTGCTCGCCGTCACACGCGCCGCGCAGGTGCGCCGGCCGCTGCCCTACCTGCTCGCCTGCGCCTTCGTCGCCAACGCGGCGAGCTTCGTGCTGCCGATCTCCAACCCAGCGAATCTGGTCGTGTTCGGTGACGCCATGCCGCCGCTGGCGGACTGGCTGCGGCGCTTCTTCCTGCCGTCGCTGGCGGCGATCGGCGCGACCTGGGCCGCGCTGCGCTGGCAGGAAAGCCGCGCGCTGGCCGAGCCGGTCGCCGGCCATGTCGACGTGCCGCCTCTGTCGGCCGCCGGGCGGCTGGTGGCCTGGTCGATCGGCGGCTCGGTGCTCGCCCTGCTGGCGGCGTCGGCGCTCGGCGCCGACCTCGGCCTCGTCACCTGCGCGGCAGCGCTGCTCGCGCTCGCCGCGCTGGGGCTGCAGCGTGGCGTGCTGCCCTGGCTGGTGTTCCGGCATGTCGCCTGGTCGGTGCTGCCGCTCGTCGCGGCGCTGTTCGTGCTGGTCGAGGCGGTGCAGCGCACCGGCGCGCTGCAGGCGGTGAGCGAACTGCTCGTCGCAGGCGCGCACGCCTCGACGCCGCTCACCGCGCTGACCGCCGGCGTGCTGCTGGCATTCGGCTGCAACGCCGTCAACAACCTGCCTGCCGGCCTGTTCGCCGGCGCGGTGGCAGCCGGCGCACAACTGCCCGAGGCCGTCACCAACGCGCTGCTGATCGGCGTCGACCTCGGACCCAACCTGTCGGTGACTGGCTCGCTGGCGACGATCCTGTGGCTGGTCGCGCTGCGCCGCGACGGCGTGCAGGTGAGCTTCGGCGAATTCCTGCGCGTCGGCATCGTCGTAATGCCGGCGGCGCTGCTGCCGGCGCTGGCGCTGGCAGTGCTCTGAAGAGGCACCGGGCCCCGGCCTTCGCCGGGGCCGCAAGGTCAGTGCACCGTACGCTCGAAGGTGAACTCGCCGTTCTCGACGTCGACCGGGATCACGTCCTTCGGGGCGAAGCGGCCCTCGAGGATCAGTTTGGCGACCGGGTTCTCGATGCGCTGCTGGATCGCGCGCTTGAGCGGACGCGCGCCGAACGCCGGGTCGAAGCCGACCTTGGCCAGCTCGGCCAGCGCCTGACGCGACACGTCGAGCCTCATGTCGAGCTTGGCGAGCCGCGCCTCGAGCAGCTTCAGCTGGATCTTCGCGATCGCCTCGATGTTCTTCGCGTCGAGCGCATGGAACACCACCGTCTCGTCGATCCGGTTCAGGAATTCGGGGCGGAAGTGCTGCTTGACCTCGGCCCACACCGCGTCGCGGATCAGCTCCGGGTCCTGGCCGACCATCTGCATGATCAGGTGCGAGCCGAGGTTGCTGGTCATCACGATGACGGTGTTCTTGAAGTCGACCGTGCGGCCCTGGCCATCGGTCAGGCGACCGTCGTCGAGCACCTGCAGCAGCACGTTGAACACGTCCGGGTGCGCCTTCTCGACCTCGTCGAGCAGCAGCACGGAATACGGCATGCGGCGCACGGCCTCGGTGAGCGTGCCGCCCTCCTCGTAGCCGACGTAGCCCGGCGGCGCGCCGATCAGGCGCGACACCGAATGCTTCTCCATGAACTCGCTCATGTCGATGCGTACCATGTGCTGGTCGCTGTCGAACAGGAAGCCGGCGAGCGCCTTGCACAGCTCGGTCTTGCCGACGCCCGTCGGCCCGAGGAACAGGAACGAGCCCATCGGCCGGTTCGGGTCCGACAGGCCCGCGCGCGAACGGCGGATGGCGTTGGCGACCGCGCCGATCGCCTCGTCCTGGCCGACCACGCGCTCGTGCAGCTTCGATTCCATCAGCAGCAGCTTCTCGCGCTCGCCCTGCATCAGCTTGGCCACCGGGATGCCGGTGGCGCGCGCGACCACCTCGGCGATCTCCTCGGCGCCGACCATGGTGCGCAGCAGCTGCGGCGCGCCCGACTTCTCCTTGCCGGTCTCCTTGGCCTGCGCGTCCTTCAGCTTCTTCTCCAGCTCGGGCAGCCGGCCGTACTGCAGCTCGGCGACCTTGTCGAAGTTGCCCTTGCGCTTGAGCTCCTCGATCTGGAAGCGGATGCGGTCGATCTCCTCCTTCAGGTGCGCCGAGCCCTGGGCGGTGGCCTTCTCGCTCTGCCAGATCTCCTCGAGGTCGGCGTACTCGCGCTCCAGCCTGGCGATCTCGTCCTCGATCAGGCCGAGCCGCTTGATCGACGCCTCGTCCTTCTCCTTCTTGACCGCCTCGCGCTCGATCTTCAGCTGGATCAGCCGGCGGTCGAGCTTGTCCATCGCCTCCGGCTTGGAGTCGATCTCGATCTTGATCTTGGCGGCCGCCTCGTCGATCAGGTCGATCGCCTTGTCGGGCAGGAAGCGGTCGGTGATGTAGCGGTGACTGAGTTCGGCCGCGGCGACGATCGCCGGGTCGGTGATCTCGACGCCGTGGTGGACCTCGTACTTCTCCTGCAGGCCGCGCAGGATGGCGATGGTCGCCTCGACGCTCGGCTCGGCGACGAGGATCTTCTGAAAGCGGCGGTCGAGCCCGGCGTCCTTCTCGATGTACTTGCGGTACTCGTCGAGCGTGGTCGCGCCGATGCAGTGCAGCTCGCCGCGCGCCAGCGCGGGCTTGAGCATGTTGCCGGCGTCCATTGCGCCCTCGGCCTTGCCGGCGCCGACCATCGTGTGCAACTCGTCGATGAAGACGATCGTCTGGCCCGCGTCCTGCGACAGCTCCTTCAGCACGTTCTTCAGGCGCTCCTCGAACTCGCCGCGGTACTTGGCGCCGGCCAGCAGCAGCGCCATGTCGAGCGCCAGCACGCGCTTGTTCTTCAGCGAGTCGGGCACCTCGCCGGCGACGATGCGCTGCGCCAGGCCTTCGACGATGGCGGTCTTGCCGACGCCGGGCTCGCCGATCAGCACCGGGTTGTTCTTGGTGCGCCGCTGCAGCACCTGGATGGCGCGGCGGATCTCGTCGTCGCGACCGATCACGGGATCGAGCTTGCCGTTGCGTGCGCGTTCGGTGAGGTCGAGCGTGTACTTCTTCAGCGCCTCGCGCTGGCCCTCGGCCTCGGCGCTGTCGACCTTCTGGCCGCCGCGCACCTGCTCGATCGCCGCCTCCAGCGCCTTGCGCGTCAGGCCGTGGCCGCGCACGATGCCGGCGAAGTCGGTCTTGGCATCGGCCAGCGCGAGCAGGAACATCTCGCTGGCGATGAACTGGTCGCCGCGCTTGCTGGCCTCCTTCTCGGCCGCCTGCAGCAGCGCCACCAGATCCCGGCCCGGCTGCACGACCTGCCCGCTGCCCTGCACCTGCGGCAGCCCCTTCAGCGCGGTGTCGACCGCCGTCCGCAGCGCCGGCAGACGCACGCCGGCACGTTCGAGCAACGCCCGCGGGCCTTCGTCCTGCGCGAGCATCGCGGACAGCACGTGGACCGGCTCGATGTACGGGTTGTCGCGCGTGACGGCCAGGCTCTGCGCGTCGGCGATCGCTTCCTGGAAGCGGCTGGTGAATTTGTCGGGTCGCATGGTGGTGTTCGGGGCAGTCGAGGATGCGGAAACCTGCACTCACTTGTGGGGCCAGCGGCGGTTTTCAAGGCGGCGCGAGCAGCGAGGCGCCGGCTCCGCCCATGCCATACTGCCCCGCGGCAGGTGCATTCTTTGCCCCGGGCGACTCGCGCAGCTTGACCTCCATCAGCGATCCACGCACGACGAAGAAAGACGATGTGGAAAGCCATCCTCGCCATCTCGGTCGGCGCGGCGCTCGGTGCGCTGCTGCGCTGGGCCCTGGGCAACCGGCTCAACGCGCTGTTCCCGAGCGTGCCGCCGGGCACGCTGGCGGCGAACCTGATCGGCGGCTACGTGATCGGCGTGGCGATCGCCTTCTTCGCGCGCTACGCCGCGGTGGCGCCGGAGTGGCGGCTGCTCTGGATCACGGGTTTTTGCGGCGGGCTAACGACGTTCTCGACCTTCTCGGCCGAACTGGTCACACTGCTGCAGCAAGGGCGGGCGGGCTGGGCGCTGGGTGCGACGGCGCTGCACGTGCTCGGCTCGGTGGCGATGACCTTCGCCGGCATCGGCACCGTTACCTGGCTGGCGCGGGTCTGAGGAGTTTGCGATGGACGGCTGGCTGCTGCGCTTCTACGTTCACGAGAACCAGCGGGTGCACGGGCGGCCCGCCTGGGAATGGCTGCTCGAGGAGGCCAACCGCCTGGGCCTGCGCGGCGGCTCGGCGTTCCGCGCAATGGCCGGCTTCGGCCGCCACCACCAGCTGCACGAGGACCACTTCTTCGAACTCGCCGGCACGCTGACCGTCGAGGTTCAGTTCGTCGTCAGCGAGGAGGAGTCGACGCGGCTGCTCGAGCGCGTGGCGGCGGAGAAGCTGCGCGTGTTCTACGCGCAGCTGCCGGCGCGCTTCGGGGTGGTCGGCGAGGCTGGGCCGGGCTGACCAGGTCGACCGCAGGGCGGATCCCTCGAAAGGCCGAACGTGCCGGCTGCGGCAGGGCGGGGGCGGCACCTGCGCTCTCCGGCCCACGCTCGCGGGCGGGCGCCTCCGCATTCGAACATCGTGCCTTCAACGCCGGCGTGCTGCGCAGACAGCCAGGCGACCGCGAATGGGGCCTGCGCCCGCAGGCGCCACCCCCACCCTGCAACTCACGACGGTGGCACGCCCCTGTGGGCGCGCCGCGGTGGTTGTTGGGCGGGTGGCCGGGGGTGCGGGCGGAGGTCCCATTCGCGGTCGCGGCGCGCTACGCATGTCGATTCGGTGTTGAAGAGGCGACGCGGGCATGGCTCGCGGATGCCCCGCGAGCGTGGGCCGGAGAACGCACCTCCGGGCCACCCGCCACGCCGAGCGCACCGCACGCCGAGCGCAACGAACGCAGGTTCAGCCCCGGCCGCCGCCACCCGACGCGTTGCCCGAGGTGATACCCCAGCGCTCGAGCGCGGCATCGTCGTCGACGCGCGCGTCGACCCAGCGCGCGCCCTCGGGCGTGTGCTCCTTCTTCCAGAACGGCGCCTGCGTCTTCAGGTAGTCCATCAGGAATTCGCAGGCCTGGAACGCCTCGCCGCGATGCGCCGAGGTGACGACGACGAGCACGATCTGGTCGGTCGGCTGGAGCGGCCCGACGCGGTGCACGACGCGTGCGGCGCGGATGCGAAAGCGCCGCAGCGCCTCGTCGATCATCGCCTCGATCGCCTGCTCGGTCATGCCCGGGTAGTGCTCGAGCTCCATGCGGCTCACGCCGCAGCCGTCGTTGCGATCGCGCACGGTGCCGACGAAAGCGGCCACCGCGCCTACGCCGGGATCGTCGGCGCGCAGCGCGGCGACCTCGGTCGAGAGATCGAAGTCCCCGGTCTGGATGCGCACGCGTGCCATGTCAGCCACCGGTCACCGGCGGAAAGAAGGCCACCTCGTCGCCCTCCGCGGGCGACGCGGATTCGTCCGCGAGCGACCGGTTCAGCGCCACGCGCAACGCCCTGCCGCGCGCCAGCGCCTGCGCGTGGACCGCGTCGCGCGCGATCAGCCAGTCGCGCAGGCCGCCGAGCGTGAGCCCGCGCTCGACGTCGACCGCCTCGCCGCTGCCCAGCGCCTCGCGCAGCGACGCGAAGTAGCGCACCGAGAGCCTCATCGCAGGAGCTCGGCGAACGGCAGGAAGCGCACCGCGTCGCCGTGGGCGATCGCCTGGCCGGGCGGGTTGTCGACCAGGCCGTCGGCCCACACCGTCGAGGTGAGCACGCCCGAGCTCTGGTTCGGGAACAGCTCGAGCGTGCCGCCCGGGCCGATGCGCGCGCGCAGGAACTCGCGCCGGCGATCGGGGCGCGGCCAGTCGAAGCCGGCATGCAGGCTGAGGTGGCGCGGCGCGAGGTCGAGTGCGCCCTGCAGCTTGAGCAGCAGCGGGCGCACGGCGAGCACGAAGGTGACGAAGCTCGACACCGGATTGCCCGGCAGGCCGACGAACCAAGCCGCGTCGGCGACCCGCCCGAAGGCCAGCGGCTTGCCGGGCTTGATCGCGATCTGCCACAGCTCGATGCGACCTTCGGCCTGCACCGCCGGGCGCAGGTGGTCCTCCTCGCCGACCGACACGCCGCCCGAGGTGACGATCAGGTCGTGCCCCGCGGCGGCGCGGCGCAGCGCCGCGCGCGTGGCGTCGAGCCGGTCGGGCACGATGCCGAGGTCGCTGACCTCGCAGCCCAGGCCCTGCAGCAGGCCGCGCAGCGTGTAGCGGTTGGAGTTGTAGATCGCGCCGGGCTTGAGCGGCTCGCCGGGCATGACGAGTTCGTCGCCGGTCGAGAACAGCGCGACGCGCGGGCGGCGCATCACCGGCAGATCGGCGGCGCCGACCGAGGCGGCCAGGCCGAGCGCCTGCGGTGTCAGCCGGCTGCCGCGGCCGAGCACGACGTCGCCACGCAGCACGTCCTCGCCGCGTCGGCGGATCCATTGGCCCGGCTCGGGCACGGCGTCGATGCGCACGCCCCCGTCGACGGCGGTGCAGTGCTCCTGCATCACCACGGCGTCGGCGCCGGGCGGCACC
>JBLMVT010000470.1:0-4226 GCA_050256835.1 Betaproteobacteria bacterium
AGGCAGCAGCATCATCTGATGCGGTTCGTAAGGGAGGTAGTTCGCGGCCATGCCTCGATCAACGATCTACGCCTCACTCACGCCGACACGAACTTGCCCTTCTGCCGCCCAGGCTCCTAGCGCACCGGGGGCCTTTCCAGAATGTCCTCGACTTCCTCGTGAGGCCGAGGGATCACGTGCGCCGACCGAACCTTTCCTACGGTCCTCGCAGCGGCGGAGCCCGCGTCCACGGCCGCCTTCACCGCGCCTACCTCGCCGCGGACTATGACCGTGATGATGCCGCCACCCGGCTGCTGAATGGTCACCAGCGTCACGTTCGCTGACTTCACCATTGCATCGGCAGCGAGCGTGCCTGCCGTCTTGCCGAGAGTCTCAACAAAGCCGAGGGCGGTGCCGCGCATATCGTCAGTGGCCACGATCACCCTTCCATTCCGTCGAAGACGGAGGTTCGGCTGCGAGATGTCCCAGTGCAAGGCGCAGCCCTGCGCTCGCCGTCACGGGGACGGAGAAGGCACGGAAGCCCGTGCGGTACAGATCCTCGATGAGCGAGAGGGCAGCGCCGTCCCCGCAATCAACGCCCAATCGCGCAGTCGTTTTGGCGCCAGCGACGCCGCTCACCAGTTGTTCGAGCTCACGCCTCAGGGGGTCGCTGAGTTCGGTCCTTGGGTTGTGTTTCAAGTATCCGTCAGCCACGTACGTCTCGAAAACGTCATCGCCGAATGACAACGCGCTCGGGTAGCCGTTGAAGGTGCGAATGATTTCGCGGATGTCGACCCATACGGCATGTCCGGCCTCGGCAATGGCAACGCCCTGCATGAGCGCGGCCGGGCTCTGGAGCGACGCTCCTACCCGATGCACTCCAATCGACGCAGCTGCCTTCTGAAATGCGCTGAGTTCGTCGACGCCGGTGATACCCGCAATAAGAGGCGTCACCGCGTCGTGGCTGCTTTCTCGAGCCGCTTCGGCGATGCCCCGCAGCAACGACACATACAGGCCTTTCAAGCCGAGAGGCAGAAACAGCCGGGGTGCGAGAGCGGCCCATGTGCCGATCATGCGTTGCGCGCGAGGTGAGCCCAGATTGGGCAGGCGCAGGTCGATGGGTACGCCAGGCGCGCCGATGAAGAGGTGCCGACAAGCTTCATAGGCAAGAAGCCGCAATCGCTCGTGCGTCTCGCTCCGGTCGGGTTGCTGGCTCAGGTCGTTGATCGCGTCGATCAGCTCCCCGAGCGTCCCGGCAGTAATGAGCAGATCAGTCAAGGCGATCACCCCGAGCCCCCGCGGACCCTGCCGCAGTGCGGCAGTTGCGTCCATGCCTGTGACCGCCGACGCCCAGTATCCGATGCCGGCCACTTCATCGGACCAGCGGAGCAGCCGGTCGATGTCGTCTACCACATTGGCCGACGCCTGCAGGGGCAGTACGCCGCCATAGACCTTGCCGGTGGTCCCGTCCACGGAGAGCGGCGTTCCCTCCTCGAAGATCTTTCCATCGGCGGAGAACGAGCGGCGTTCGAGGTCAATCTCGAGCGATTCGCAGCCCACGATGCAGGGAATGTCGAGCGCGCGCGATACGACGGCAGCGTGGCTCAGGGCGCCTCCGCGCGCGGTGACGATTGCCTTGGCCGCGAGCATCCCGCGTATGTCTTGCGGGCTGGTGGTCGGGCGCATCAGGATCACGCGTTCACCTTTGGACGCCACGGCAGCGGCGCGGTCGGAGTCAAGCATCGCCACGCCGAATGCATGTCCGGGTGACGCGCCGATCCCCTGCGTGAGCACGCGTGCCGACTCGAGAGTCCCTGGTTCGAAAGCAGGCCGCAGCAGCCGCTTGAGTTGCTCGACCGAGACCTTCTTCAACGTTTCCGCAGGCGGCACGATGCCGTCATCCACCAATTCGGCAGCGATGCGCACCGCTGCGGGCGCAGTGCGCTTCGCGGGTCGCACCTGCAGAAAATACAAATGGTCGCCCTCGACGGTGAACTCGATGTCCACGGCGTCTCGGTAGATTCTCTCGAGCCGCTCACCTTGAATCTGCAACTCGCGCTGGTGCGCTGCACTCAAACCACCCGGCGCACCGATACTCTGCGGGGTCGCCGAACCGGAGACCAGGTCTTCGCCCTGCCGACCGAGAAGAAACTCCCCGTACAGGGCACGTTCACCGGTGTTGGGGTTGCGTGTAAACGCGACCCCCGAGCCCGAGCGAGCGTCGAGGTTGCCAAATACCATGGCCTGCACGGTGACGGCCGTGCCGAGCGCATCCGAAATGCCGTGGTGCGACCGGAACGCCCGCGCGCGCCGGCTATCCCAGGACTCGAACACGGCAGCGATGGCTCGAAGCAGCTGCCATTGAGGGTCGGCCCGCACCTCGCCGACGCCTTGGGCCTCGATAGCGCGCAGGATGGCCTGTTCCAGTCGCTCGAATGCCGGCAGCGTCGGCTGCACACGCGCAGCATCCACCTCGGGCTCGAGCGCAGCGAAGATCGACTCGACATCGAGACCGAGAACGATGTCACTGAACATGCGCCAGAAGCGCAGCCAGGTATCGATCGCAAAGCCGGTCCCGCCGGCGCTGCGCGCGAGCGCGAGGGCGCTGCACGCGCTGATGCCGAGGTTCAGCACGGTGTCCATCATGCCGGGCATGCTCACCTGCGCGCCCGAACGCACCGACACGAGCAAAGGTGTGGAGTCGATGTTCCCGCCGAAGCGCCGCCCGCTGGCCGCTTCAAGATCCTGCATCGCCTTGCGTGTCTGCATGACCAGCGCGTCAGGCAGGGCACCGCCGGCGGCCCGAAAGGCGCGGTATCCGTCGGTGCCGATGACGAAAGCTGGAGGGACACGGATGCCCGCGGCAGCCATGCGCGCCAAACCGGTTGCCTTGCCGCCGAAGCGTGCAGTGTCGGTCGCGTCTATCTGCGAGATCGGGTGGACAAAGAGTTCCATCGCTGATTCGAACATCGGGGCGCGCTGCGAAAAGGCCAAGCTCTCATGTGGTGTCGCGCGGACGCCCCAGCACCGCCAGGATGTCCTCATGGAACTCGAACCAGATGTTGTGCACCGAATCGACAGTCGGCTTGCAGACGAAATCGCGCTCGCCTGCATCGACCTTGTCCATGCTGTGCTCCAGCCGTCTCGGATAGGCGGCGTAGCGCGCGATGCGCGGCAGCAACTGTCCGATGTCCTTGGCCAGGCGCTCTGCCGTCTGCAGGAGGCGCCGCTGGATGCGCTCATCGCCTTCGCTCTTCTGCCATTCGCTGACGAGAGAGATGAAGCGACTGTTCAGCGTCTCGAAGCCGTCATACCAGTTGATGATCTCGGGATCGGCGCGGAGCCCCGAATAGGTCGCGCGGTAGTAGCTGGCCACCTGAGCGATACCCTCATCGAGGAGCATTACGCCGGTGGGTGGCATGTCAATCAACCAGCCCTGATCGGCCGCTGATGCGAAGTGCCGCGACACCTCTTCGACGGGCAGACCGGTCACGTCGGCGACCGTTTCGGCAGTGGCCATCTTCTTGAGAAAGACAGCGTTGAGCGCGATGAATTCCGGTTCGGTCAGCATCGTCTGATGACGACCCCGGAGGGCCGGGGTCGTCTCTCCCGTTGACTTCAGCTCCAGAAGTACTTCGAACGCCGACGGTCTGCCTTCTCGCCGAAGGGCAGGTAACCCTCACCCGAGAAGATCTTCTGTGGCACTGTCGCCTGAGCAAACCCGCGCTTCGTGATGTCGTAGTAGTACTGCGAAATCCGCTGGTCGATCTCCCAGAAGTTCAAGTCCGTGCAGGCCTTATCGTATGTTCCGGCCAGGCGCAGGTGCGGCAGGATCATGTCGATGTAGTACACGTACATGCCGTTGGTAATGAGCTGCCGGCGTGACATGCGCGACAGCTTCGAGTACAGCTTGAAGGTCGCCTGCTGGACGCCTTCCAGACGCTTGCCCAGGTCTTTGATCGGCACCTTGTAAACCTCGCCCATGGGCGTGTTCCACTTTTCGCGCACGAACACGGCACCCGCCACGATGTGCGGGATGTAGTTCTTCGGTCGCGTGAAGGTGGTCGAGATGTCGTTGACGCGGATCTCGTCGAGATCCATTGCCTTAGGGTCGATCTCCATCACCAGCGTGTAGCAGTGCGGGACGTTCTCGTGGTCGCAGACGTCGCTCCAGTGATAGGCCTCCTCGTTGGTGAAGAGATCGCGCACGATCACGATGTTGCCGTTCGGCAGCGGGTAAGGGCCCG
>JBLMVT010000471.1:0-6200 GCA_050256835.1 Betaproteobacteria bacterium
CCGCGGTAGCTGTTGTGCGCTCGGCCGGCGCTGATGCCCTTGGAGACGATCCGGCTCCGGGTGTTGCGGCCGAGGTGGATCATCTTGGTGCCGGTATCGGCCTGCTGGCAGTGGTTGGACACCGCCACCGAGTAGAACTCGCCGCTCGAGTCATCGCCGCGCAGCACCACGCTCGGGTACTTCCAGGTGATCGCCGAGCCGGTCTCGATCTGCGTCCAGGCGATGTGCGAGCGCTTGCCGGCACACAACCCGCGCTTGGTGACGAAGTTGTAGATGCCGCCCTTGCCGTCCTCGTCGCCGGGGTACCAGTTCTGCACCGTCGAGTACTTGATGTGCGCGTCGTCGTGGGCGATGAGCTCGACCACCGCGGCGTGCAGCTGGTGCTCGTCGCGCTGCGGCGCGGTGCAGCCCTCGAGGTAGCTGACGTGGCTGCCTGCCTCGGCGATGATCAGCGTGCGCTCGAACTGCCCCGTGTTGGCCGCGTTGATGCGGAAGTACGACGACAGCTCCATCGGACAGCGCACGCCCTCGGGCACGTAGACGAACGAGCCGTCGGAGAACACCGCCGAATTGAGCGCGGCGTAGAAGTTGTCGCCCGGCGGCACCACGCTGCCGAGGTAGCGCTCGATCAGCTCCGGATGGTGCTCGACCGCGTGCGAGAACGAACAGAAGATCACGCCGACGGCGGCCAGCTGCTCGCGGAAGGTGGTGCCGACCGACACCGAGTCGAATACCGCGTCGACCGCCACGCCGGCCAGCCGCGCGCGCTCGTGCAGCGGCACGTTGAGCTTCTCGTAGGTCTCGAGCAGCTTGGGGTCGACTTCGTCCAGGCTCTTGGGGCCGTCCTTCAGCGACTTCGGCGCCGAGTAGTAGCTCTGCGCCTGGAAGTCGATCGGCGCGATGCGCAGCTGCCCCCAGGTCGGCAGCGTCATCGACTGCCAGCGCTCGAACGCCGCCAGCCGCCAGCGCAGCAGGAATTCGGGCTCCTTCTTGCGCTTCGAGATGGCGCGGATCGTGCCCTCGTCGAGGCCCGCCGGCAGCGAGTCGGACTCGATGTCGGTGACGAAGCCGTGGGCGTACGGTCGCTCCAGCGCCCGAGCCAGCGGCGCGGCCTGTTCAACGGCTGCCATTGCGTATCTCTCCTCCGATTTGATGCAAAGCATATGCATCTTTAGGGTCAGATACAAGCCCCCCGCATAGACCGCGCATGGGTCGCGGGCTTTGATTTGATCAGCGTCATGCGCGGGACGGCGACCCGCCTCGGCCCGTCAGCCCGTCAGCCCGCGCCGCTCGTGCCACTCCGCCAGCGAGAAGTCGGGGTAGACATCGAAGCGCGCGTCGTCCGGCCGGCCTTCGACCTCGACCCACTCCGCCTTCGAGCCGAGCATGACGTGCACGTGCGCCGGGGGCACCGGCAGCGGCGTGTCGATCGCGCTGGCGTGCGGATGCACGAGGTCGGGCCAGGTCGGGTCCCACAGCCACAGCGCGCTGCCGCAGCGTGCGCAGAAGTGGCGCCGCGCGCTGCTCTCGTGCATGCCGGTGCCGTCGTCGTCGGGCACGAGCGCACGGTAGATGCGCAGGTCACGCTTGCCGCGCACGATCTTCAGCGTGCGCGCGTCGGCGCCGAGGTTGATCGCGTAGCCGCCCCCGCCCGCCGTCTTGCGGCAGATCGAGCAGTAGCAGCGCATGAAGGGCACGGGCTGCGTCGATTCGACGGCGAACTTCACCCGCCCGCAGTGGCACGAGCCTTCGAGATGCATGGCGTCCCCTTTCGGTCGTTCCTCACATTTGTGTCATGAACCCGCATTTGACGCTTCGGACGGCTGGGGCGCGAGATCCTGGTCGAGAACGTGTCGAGCTACGTCGCCTTCGCCGGGCCGGCGCTGCCCGCCAGCACGGCGCCACCACGGCTTCGGCGCACGGCGCTACCTCGAGGCCGTGCCGGTCGCGGCGGTGCGCGAGATCCACCTCGCCGGCCACCTGGTGCGCGTCTTCCGGACGGCCAACTGCTGATCGACACCCACAGCACGCCGGTCGCCGACGCCGTGTGGTCGCTGTAGCGCGACGCCCTGGCCGCGCTGCACTCGCAGGCAAGGGCACGCGGCCCGGCCCAGCGCATGTTCAAGTCTTGAACGTGTGCACCAGCACCAGCGAGATGACCGGGAAGAACAGCAGTGCCGTGATGCGGATGAAGTCGCTGGCGAGGAAGGGCATCACGCCCTTGAAGGTTTCGACCAGCGGCACGTCGCGCGCCAGCCGGTTGATGATGTAGACGTTCATCCCGACCGGCGGGTGCACCAGGCCGATCTCGACCACCATCAGCGCGAGGATGCCGAACCAGATCGACTTGTCGCCGGCGGGCAGGCCGAAGAAGTCGAGCCCCATCACCAGCGGGTAGAAGATCGGAATGGTGAGCAGGATCATCGCCAGCGAGTCCATCACGCAGCCGAGCAGGATGTAGATGACGAGGATGGCGATCATCACCGAGAGCGGCGGCAGGTGGCTCTGCTGCACCCAATGCGCCAGCTCGGTCGGCATCTGCGACAGCGCCAGCGCGGTGTTGAGCATGTCGGCGCCGAGCAGCACGAGGAAGATCATCGCCGTGGCCTGCGCCGTGCCGAGCGCGCTGGCGATCAGTCCCTTGCCGCGCATGCCGCCGGTGACGACGGCGAGGACGCCGCAGGCCGCCGCGCCGATCGCCGCCGCCTCGGTCGGGTTGGCCCAGCCGCCGTAGATGCCGACGATGACGACGACGAACACCAGCAGCACCGGCAGCACGTTGAACAGTGCGGCCAGGCGCTCGCCCCACGGCACGCGCGCGCCGGCCGGGCCCATGTGCGGCTTCCAGGTGACGATGATCTTGATCACCAGCATGTAGCCGAGCATGGCGATGATGCCGGGCAGGACCGCGGCCATGAACAGCTTGCCGATCGACTCCTGCGTGAGGATCGCGTAGATGACCAGCGGCACCGACGGCGGGATCATGATGCCCAGCGTGCCGCCCGCGGCCAGCGCGCCGGTCGACAGCGAACCCGCGTAGCCGAAGCGGCGCAGCTCGGGCAGCGTCACCTGCCCCATCGTCGCGGCGGTGGCGAGCGACGAGCCGCAGATCGCACCGAACCCCGCGCAGGCGCCGACGGCGGCCATCGCGACGCCGCCCTTGTAGTGCCCCATGAAGGCGTTGACGCAGCGAAACAGCGCCCGCGACAGCCCGCCGTGGGTGGCGAACTGGCCCATCAACAGGAACAGCGGGATGACGACTAGGTCGTAGTTCGACAGCCGCGCGAAGGCCAGGTTCTTCAGCGAGTTGAGCCAGGGCGCGAGGTCGCCGCCGGTGAGGAAGACGTAGCCGGCCGAGCCCATGGTGAACATCGCGATGCCGATCGGCACGCGAACCACCAGCAGAGCGAGCAGCAGCGCGAAGATCCAGCCACCGACGGCAATCCCGCTCATCGCGCGGCACCCGCGAGCGCGGAGCGGCGCAGCCGCCAGTGCATGCCGGCCATGTACAGCCCGGCGGCGGCGAGCAGCACGAAGCCGGGCACCATCAGCATTTGGCCGATCCACAGCGGCCAGCCGAGGATCATCGTGGTCTCGCCCGACTCGCGCACCGACATCGCGCCGGCACCGGCGCGCCAGGCGATCAGCGCGCCGAACAGGCCGACCAGCAGAGAGCCGATCGCGTCCATCAGGTGCACCTTCGACGGCGCCAGGTTGTGGGTGAAGAAGTCGACCTTGACGTCGCCGCCGTTGAGGTGGCAGTAGGCGAAGAAGGCGGCCGAGGCGAACGCCGAGCAGACCTGCAGCAGCTCGACGTCGCCGGGCACCGGTGCCGAGGCGATCTTGCGGCCGACGATCGAGACGATCGACATCGCGACCAGCGCGACGAACACCAGCCCGCCGGCGATCGCCATCAGCTTGGCCAGCCGCAGCAGCGCGAGCCCCCCCGGGCCGAAGCCGGCGGTGGCGTCGGGCGCGGCCGCGCCGGGAATGGGTTCCTGCATGGTCCCTCCTCGAATGTCATGCCGGCGAAAGCCGGCATCCAGTGGCTCTCTTCGGACGACGCTCGAGAGACACTGGTCCCGGGTCAAGGCCGGGATGACCGATGCCGACCTGCGCCCGGATCGGCTACTTCTTGTACTTCGCCAGCAGCTCGCGCGCGTCGGCGAGCATCTGCTTGCCGGGCATGCCCATCTTGTCCATGTTGGTCACCCACTCGTCGTACAGGCCGGCCGAGGCGGTGATCCAGTGGTCGAGCTCGGCGCCCGGGATGGTGTAGAAGACGTTGCCATGCTCGACGGCGAGCTTGCGCGCCGGCGGGGCACTCTCGTCCCACACCTTGCCGGCCATCGCCGACAGGCCGGCACCGCTGTTCTTGTCGATCACCGCCTTCAGGTCCGGCGACAGGCTGTTGTACTTCGCCGGGTTCATCGCGATGATGAAGACGGCGGTATAGAGCGCCGGCCGCGCGGGATCGGTCTCGGTGTCGTACTTGACCATCTCGTGCAGCTTGACCGACGGGATCACTTCCCACGGCAGCAGGAAGCCGTCGATCACGCCCTTGCTCACCGCCTCGGGCACCTGCGGCAGCGGCATCGCCACCGGCGTCGCGCCCAGGCTGGCCAGCAGCTTGTTGGTCATGCGCGTCGGGGCGCGGAACTTCAGCCCCTTCAGGTCGGCCATCGTCTTGACCTGCTTATCGCGCGTGTGCAGGAAGCCGTCGTCGTGCACCGCGAACATCAGCGGCTTGATGCCCTTGGCGTCGAACTCGCTCTTGCCGTACTTGCCGTAGAAGTCCCACGCCGCCTTCGAGCCGGCCTCGGCGCTGGTGGTGATGAACGGCAGCTCGAACACCTCCATCACCGGGAAGCGACCGGCCGTGTAGCCGGGCAGCGTGAAGGCGACGTCGACGACGCCGTCCTTCACCTGGTCGATCAGCTGCGCGGGCGTGCCGCCGAGCTGCATCGCCGGGTAGATCTGGCACTTGAGCTTGCCGTGCGAGTCGGCGGCGATCCGGTCGCACCACGGCGCGAGGATCTTGTTCGGCGGCATCGCGCCCGGCGGCCAGAAGTGGTGCACCTTGAGCGTGATGGTGTCCTGCGCGCCGGCGCACAGGGCGAACGCGGCGGCGGCGATGCCGAGCGCGTGCTTGACGAGGGCTTTCACGAGGGAAGGATCTCCGGGAAGGTGAAACGAAAGCTGCCGATGGTAGGCGTCAGGCCGCGCCTTGGGCATCAGGGTTGACCGCGGGCAGCACCGTGCCGGCGCAGACGCCAAAACCGATGCGGCGCGCACCGGGCCGTTCGCACGAGGCGCGCAGTTCGAGCGTGTCGCCGTCCTCGAGGAAGCTGCGCGTCTCGCCGTCGGGCAGCGCGATCGGCCGCTTGCCGCCGTGCGTCAGCTCGAGCAGCGAACCACCCTCGCCTTCCGCCGGCCCCGACTGCGTGCCGGTGCCGAGCAGGTCGCCCGCGCCGAGGTTGCAGCCGTTGCTCGAATGGTGGGCGACGAGCTGCGCCAGCGTCCAGTATGCGTCGCGGAAGTTCGAGCGCGACAGCCGCACCGCCTGCTCGCCGCGATCGCGCATCGCGCGCGTGCGCAGCCGCACCTCCAGTTCGATGGCGATCGCACCGCGTTCGCGGTTGGCCGGCGAGTCGAGGTGCGGCAGCGGCAGCGGGTCGCCGGCAGGGCGCGAGAACGCCTCGCGAAACGGCGCCAGCGCCTCCATCGTCACGACCCAGGGCGAGATCGTGGTGGCGAAGTTCTTGGCCAGGAACGGCCCGAGCGGCTGGTACTCCCAGGCCTGCACGTCGCGCGCCGACCAGTCGTTGAGCAGCACCAGGCCGAACAGCTGCTCGTCGGCCCGCGCCATCGGGATCGGCTGGCCAAGCGCGTTGCCGATGCCGACCACCGCGCCGAGTTCGAGTTCGTAGTCGAGGCGGCGGCACGGCCCGAACGTCGGCGCGTCGCCATCGCCGCGGACCTGCCCGCGCGGCCGGTGGAACGGCGTGCCGCTCACGACGATCGACGAGCGCCGGCCGTGGTAGCCGATCGGCACCCACTTGTAGTTAGGCAGCAGCGGTGCGTCGGGGCGGAACAGCCTCCCGACCGCGGTCGCATGATGGATGCCGGTGTAGGAGTCGGTGCACGTCCCGACACTGAACGGCAGCGCGTGATCGACCTGGCCCTGCGGCACCAGGCAC
>JBLMVT010000472.1:0-6270 GCA_050256835.1 Betaproteobacteria bacterium
CCGGTCAGCGGAAGATTTGGCAGGGGAGGAAGGACTCGAACCCTCGCATGTCGGAATCAAAATCCGATGCCTTAACCAACTTGGCGACTCCCCTACACAGGTTCGCGCTCGCGCGCGCACCTCGAACCGGCCTTCAGTCCGTTACCCAGCCGACGAGCGGATGGTCTTCCAGACTGCGGCACATGCGACCGACCCAGCCCGGCGGAAGCTCCGCCGGCAGCGACGCCACGGGGCGATCGCCTGTGCCCGCCCCCGCGAACACCGCGCTGCCCGATCCCGTCATGCGGCCGTTGCCGAACCGTTCCTGCAAGAGCCGCAGGGCGCGCGTCACGTCGGGGCAGAGTGCCTCGGCGGCCGCCTGCAGGTCGTTGCGGCCCTGCCTGGCGGCCCACGAGGCGGCGTCCTCGAGGGAGCCCGAAAGTATAGCAGGGCGCGAATCGCGAGCCAGCAGCGGGTGCGTGAAGACGGAGCGCGTCCCGATGCCGGCTTCGGGCTTGAGCACCGCGAACCACTGCGCCGGCACGCGCACCGGCGTCAGCCGCTCGCCGATGCCCTCGACGAAGGCGTTGTGCCCGCCGACGAAGAACGGCACATCGGCGCCGAGCGACAGCGCCAGCGGCAGCAGCCGCCCGCGCGGCCAGTCGAGGCCCCACAGCCGGTTCAGCGCCAGCAGCGTGGTCGCGGCGTCGCTGCTGCCGCCCCCCAGACCGGCGCTCGCGGGCACGCGCTTGTCGATGGCGATGTCGACGCCCCAGCGCGTGCCGCTGGCGTTCCTGAGCGCCTGCGCGGCGCGCAGGCACAGGTCGTCGGCCGGCAACGGGGCGCCGAGGTCGCGGCGTGCCAGCCGGCCGTCGGCGCGGCGCTCGAAGTGCAGCGTGTCGCACCAGTCGACCAGAACGAACAGCGACTGCAGCAGGTGGTAGCCGTCGGCGCGCCGGCCGACGACGTGCAGGAACAGGTTGAGCTTGGCCGGCGCGAGAACGTCGGCGAGCGTAGCCGGCGCGGTCATCGCTCGACGCGCGCGCGGACCGTGACCGGCGGCGCGGCGGCGCGGTGCGCGTCGATCGCGCCGTCGTCCCAACGCGCCAGGTCGACCGTCCAGCCGAGCTGCGCGAACCCGGGCGCGTCGGGCAGTGGCCGGCTCGGCGCGCCGCTCCAGGGGCGCCCGCGAAGCCAGTCGAACAGGGCCGGCACCGGCAGGCTCTCGCCGAGCACGTCGTGCGTCAGCGCATCGAGGTCGGCGTAGTCGCGCCGACCGTCGGGCGTCGCCAGCACGACCTCGCCGGGCGCCCAGTGCGCGCGTGCCATCAGGCTGCCCAGCGGCGTGGAAAGGTCGAGTTCGCCGCGCTCGGGCGTGCCGCGCAGCTCGAAGGCGGCCGCCACCGACTTCGGCGGGTCGGCGTCGACGCGCACCGACAGCCGCCCGGCGATCGTCTGGGCGGCAGGCGTGGCCGGCGGCATGCTGCTGCAGGCGGCGAGCAGCGCGCCGGCGGCCAGCGCCGCCAGGACCGCCCGTCGTGCCGTCACAGCTCGACGTGCAGGCGCGCGAGCGTCTCGCGCAGCACGTCGTTCCCGCTGTCGCGCTTGCGGGCCTCGTCCCAGACGCGCTTGGCTTCCTCGCGCTGGCCGGTGACCCACAGCACCTCGCCGAGGTGGGCGCCGATCTCGGTGTCGGGGCGGGCTGCGTAGGCCTGGCGCAACAGGCGCAGCGCCTCGTCCTTGTTGCCGAGCCGGTATTCGACCCAGCCGAGGCTGTCGGTGATGAACGGCTCGCCCGGCGCCAGCGCGAGCGCGCGCTCGATCAGCTGCTTGGCCTCGGGCAGGCGGATGTTGCGATCGGCGAGCGAATAGCCGAGCGCGTTGTACGCGTGCTGATGGTCGGGCTTGAGCTGGATCACCCGGCGCAGCAGCCGCTCCATGTCGTCGAGCCGGTTCGTCTTCTCGGCCATCATCGCCTGCTCGTACAGCAGGTCGGGGTCGTCGGCCCAGCGCTCGTTGGCCTTGCCCAGCAGCTGGTAGGCGTCGGACCATTGCTTAGCGTCGCGCAGCACCTGCGCCTCGGCCAGCACCTTGGCGCGTGCGTCGTCGGGGCTGCGCTCGGGCACGGCGCGGATCAGCTCTCGCGCCTCCTTCACCTTGCCCTGGCGCACCAGCATCGAGGCACGGCGCGACTGCACGTCGAGCGCGCGCTGCGGGTTGTCGATCTTCGCCAGCGCCTGTTCGGCCGCTGCGTAGTCGCCGCGCTGCTCGGCGGCCTGCGCGAGCATCAGCCAGGCCTGCGTCAGCGCGTCGTCGCGGCTGGCGGGCGCGTCGTCCTCGTCGGCCTGCGGCTCCTTGGCTGGCTGCGCCTGCACCAGCTCCACGTACCTGTGCAACGCCGCTTCGGCGTCCTGGGGCTGGCGCAACTCGAGCTGCAGTGCGCCGAGGCTGAGCCAAGGCTGGGCCAGGTCGGGCTGGTCGCGCGTCACCGCCTGCAGCTGCGTGATGGCGTCCGCGTAGCGCTGCGCGCCGGCGAGCAGCCGGGCGTAGAGCAGCCGCATGCCGGTGCTGGTCGGCCGGGACTGCAGGTGCTCGCGCACGATCGCCTCGGCCGCCGGCGTGGAGGGCATCAGCTCGAGCGCGAGCAGCGCCGGATCGTCGGCCGCCGGGTCGAGCGCGTGCGCGCGCTGCGCGTAGTCGAGCGCGCGCTTGGGGTCGTCGGCGATCAGCCAGCCGCGACCTTCGGCGACCAGCGCGGGCACGCGCGTCGCCGGCGCGCTGGCATAGGCGCCGAGCACCTGCTCGAGCACGCTGCCGGCCTTCTGGCGCTCGGCGCCGCGGCCGAAGAAGCGCGGCAGCGCGGCGATCAGCGCTGGCCGCTCCTGCACCGGCGTGAGCGCGATCAGCGATTGCATCGGTTCGACCGCGTCGGCCGAGCGGCCGAGCGCGATCAGGATCTGCGCCAGGTAGCGCTGCGCCTCGGTCGAATGCGGCAGCGTGCTGCGCCACGCGCGCGCCGCGGTTACCGCCTGTTCGCCGGCGTGCGCCTGCAGCGCGATGTCGGTAGCATGGCGGAACAGCTGCGCATCGCGGGTGCGCCGTGCCGCGTCGAGCACGACCTCGAAGGCCGCGCCCGCCTCGCCCTCGCGCAGTTCCAGCTCGCCGATCATCAGCTGGTAGAACAGCGGCGCGTCGAGCGCGGAATTGACGACCGACGGGGGCGCCGGCTTGGCGTCGGGCGGTGGCGCCGGCGTGGCGGCGAAGCCCAACGGCGCGACAAGGACCAGCGCGGCCAGCGCCGCAACCGCTCGCGCGACGGAGCCCCGGGCGGGGCGGAGGGGCGGGCGGACTGCTGGCATCGAAGCGCTCCCAAAGGGGGACTGATTCTATCGACCGCCGATAATTCCCGGCATGCCCGAACTGCCCGAGGTGGAAGTCACGCGCCGCAGCTTCGCCTCGCGCATTCGCGGCTCGCGTGTCACCGGCGTGCGGCTGGGCAAGCCGCTGCGCTGGCCGCTCGGCTGCGAGGCCGCGAGCCTGGTCGGCCAAGCGGTCGGCGAGGTCGCTCGCCGCGGCAAGTACCTGTGGCTGCCGCTCGAACGTGGCGGCCTGCTGCTCCATCTGGGCATGTCGGGCTCGCTCGCCTTCGCCGACGCCGCCGCCGAGCCCGGGGCCCACGACCACTTCGACCTCGCCACCACGCGCGGCACGCTGCGGCTGACCGACCCGCGGCGCTTCGGCGCCGTCGTCTGGTCGCCCGGCCTGCAGCACGGCGCGGCGGCGAAGCTGCTCGCCGGACTCGGCCTCGAGCCGTTCGACGCCGCCTTCACCGGCGCGCACCTGCACGCCGCGCTGCGCCGGCGCCGCGTCGCCGTCAAGAGCGCGCTGCTTGCCGGCGACATCGTCGTCGGCGCGGGCAACATCTACGCCTGCGAGGCGCTGTTCCTGGCCGGCATCGATCCGCGCACGCGCAGCGACCGGCTGAGCCGCTCGCGCTGCGAGGCGCTGGCCGCAGCGATTCGCCGCACGCTCGGCGAGGCGCTCGATCTCGGCGGCAGCACGCTGCGCGACTTCCGCGACGCGCACGGCGTGGGCGGGCGCTTCCAGTTGCACGCGCGGGTCTACGGCCGCGAGGGCGAGCCGTGTGTCGCCTGCGGCACGCCGGTTCGGCGTGTCGTGCTGGGTCAGCGGTCGACGTTTTTTTGCCCGCGTTGCCAGCGCCGCTGACGATTCGCGCCGGCGCAGACGAGCAGTTCACGCCGCCGCCTGCGGCGCTGTCAGCAGTTGTATCGCGCCGGCTGCGCGCCGGGTCGCTCGACTACCATGGCCCGAGTCCACAGCCCTCTCTAGCAAGCGTGAACAGCCTTTCGTTGGCCGGCAGTCTCGATGCCCTCGGCGCCTGGCGCCAGGCGCTGCTGCGCCGGCTGGACGAGCTGGCGCGCCGGCTCGAGGAGCACGACCTGCACGACGAGGCGGTGGCCGAAATGCTGTCCGCGCTGCGCTCGCGGCTGTCCAGCGAGAAGCTCGTGCTCGCCTTCGTGGCCGAGTTCTCGCGCGGCAAGTCGGAGCTGATCAACGCCATCTTCTTCGCCGATGCCGGGCGGCGCGTACTGCCGGCGACGCCCGGCCGCACGACGATGTGCCCGGTCGAGCTCGGCTACGACCCGGGCGAGCCGCCGGCGCTGGCGCTGCTGCCGATCGAGACCCGGCTCGACGGCCGCTCGCTCGCCGAACTGCGCGCGCAGCCATCGGCGTGGACGCTCGTGCCGCTGCACCCTGCCGCGCCCGAGCGGCTCGGCGAGGCGCTCGCCGCCGTGACGCGCACGCGCAAGGTGAGCGTCGACGAGGCGCGCGCGCTCGGCTTCTGGGACGACGAGCATCCCGACGACAACCCGCCGGCCGAGGCGGGGCGCGTCGAGGTCCCGATCTGGCGCCACGCGCTCGTCAACTGGCCGCACCCGCTGCTCGAGCGCGGGCTGGTCGTGCTCGACACGCCGGGCCTCAACGCGATCGGCGCCGAGCCGGAGCTGACGCTCGGCCTGCTGCCGAGCGCGCATGCGACCGTCTTCATCCTCGGCGCCGACACCGGCGTGACGCGCTCGGACCTGGCGATCTGGCGCGAGCACCTGGCCAGCCACGGCCGCTCGCGCTACGTCGCGCTGAACAAGATCGACACCTTGGCCGACCCGCTGACGCCGGACAAGCAGGTGCGCTCGCACATCGAGCGGCAGCGCTTCGCCGCGGCGCAGACGCTGGGCGTCGAGCCCGAGCGCGTGTTTCCCGTGTCGGCGCGGCAGGCACTGGCCGCGCGCATCGAAGGCGACGACGCCGCGCTGGCCGAGAGCCGCCTGCCCGAACTGGAGTCGGCGCTCGCGGCGAAGCTCCTGCCGCAGCGGCGCGCACTGCTCGAGCACTGGGTGCTGACCGGGGCGCAGCAGTTGGAGACGCACCTGACGCGGCGCCTGGCCGACCGGCGCCGCCAGCTCGCCGAGCAGATGCTCGAGCTGCGCGGACTGCGCGGCAAGAGCGGCGCCAAGCTGCGCGTCATGCTCGAGCGCGTCGACGCCGAGGCGGCCGAGTTCGAGCAGTGCACGGCGCGGCTGCACGCGATGCGCGCGGTGCACGGGCGCATGCTGCGCGAGGCGCTGCGCGAGCTGTCCAACGAGCGGGCGCGCGACCTGATCGCCGAGCTGCAGCGCGCGCTCGCCAAGGTCGTGCTCGGCCTGGGCGCGCGGCGCGCCTTCGCGCGGCTGTGCGAGTCGCTGCGCGGGCTGCTGCAGTCGGCCGAGCAGCGCGGGCGCGAGATCCACACCATGCTCGTCGCCTCGTTCGAGATGCTCAACACCGACTACGGTTTCGGGCTGGCGCTGGCCGAGCCGCCGGCGCTCGAGCGCTTTCGCGGCGAGCTCGAGCTGATCGAGCGCAACTACGTGCGCTACCTCGGCCTGGGCCGCGCGCTGCGGCTCGCGCAGCCGGTCTTCATGGAGCAGTTCCGCCGCATGCTGCTGGCTCGGCTGCGCGTCGTCCTCGAGGGCGCGAGCGCCGAGCTGGAGCTGTGGAACCGTGCTGCCTCGACGCAGATCGACGCCCAGCTGCGCGAGCGCCGGCGCGGCTTCAAGCGCCGCCGGGAGGCGCTGCAGCGCATCCAGGGCGCGGCCGGCGAACTCGAGCAGCGCCTGGCCGAGTTCGAGGCGCAGGAGGCGCGGCTGACCGCCTTCCAGGCGCAGCTGGCCGACGATCTGCAGGCGCTGCGCCAGCACGCGCGCGGCGAGCCGACGCCGCAGTGGGAGC
>JBLMVT010000473.1:0-5901 GCA_050256835.1 Betaproteobacteria bacterium
GCCGCTGCGACCGGCGCCGAGGCGGCCGGAGAAGCAGCGGGCGCCGAGGCGGCGGCGACGGGCGAAGGAGGGACCGCGGCCGGCGGCGTGACGGCGCATCCGGCGAGGGCGGCGAACGCGAGGAGCGAGGCGAGCTGCGCGCGCGTGCGCCGGGCCGGGTGATTCATCGCAATGCGAGCTTGCCGGTCGCCAGCGCGCGGTCGTCGCCCGCGCTCACTAGAATGCCCGCGAAGTCGAGTGCGTCGCCCGCGATGGTGACCGCCGCAACCGGAGCGGCCCGCGACACGACGCGCGGGTCAGCGAGCATCCGGATGCCGTCGAAGGCGTTGGCGGGGAAGGCGGCCCAGTTCATGACGGATGATCGGTCGATTATAGGTTTGGCTTCCTGGCTCGCCACCCCGCCGGGCCGGTATCTGCTGGCCTGGGAACAGGCACAACTCGACGCTCACGTGGCCGACGTGTTCGGTTTCCACGCGTTGCAATTGGGTCTGCCCGAACTCGACGCCCTGCGAGCAAACCGCATGCCGCATCGCTGGCTCGGCGTCCAGTCGGTCGGCTGCGCCGAGCCGCAGCACGAGGCGCTCGGGGCGGACGATGCCGCCGCAGTGCCCGCGGCGCGCGTCGCACTGCGCTGCGACTACGACGCGCTGCCTTTCCCGAGCGCGAGCCTCGACCTCGTCGTGCTGCCGCACGCGCTCGAGCTCGCCCGCGACGCGCACCAGACGCTGCGCGAGGTCGAACGCGTGCTCGTGCCCGAGGGCCGCGTCGTCATCGTCGGCTTCAACCCGGCCAGCCTGTGGGGGCTGCGCCAGCGGCTCGGTCGCATGCGCCGCGGCATCGGCGTGGCCGCGCGCCGGCCGCTGTTCCTGCCGCGCGACGACCTCATAGGCTACTGGCGGCTGCGCGACTGGCTACGCCTGCTCAGCTTCGACATCGAGCGCGGCCGCTTCGGTTGCTACCGGCCGCCGCTGGCCTCCGAGCGCTGGCTGGCGCGCTTCGACTGGCTCGAGGCGACCGGCGACCGCTGGTGGCCGGTGTTCGGCGCCGTCTACTTCCTGCAGGCGGTCAAGCGCGTGCGCGGCATGCGGCTGGTCGGGCTGGCGCGGCGCGAGCGTGCGAAGAATCACGCGGCGCCGGCCGTCGCCGCCCATCGCGACGGCAAGCTGAACCGCGACGAGGAGACGCGATGACCGACGCAGGCGGCGAGCACGTCGTCATCTACACCGACGGCGCCTGCAAGGGCAACCCCGGGCGCGGCGGCTGGGGCGCCTGGCTGCGCTGGGGCGCGCACGAGCGCGAGCTGTTCGGCGGCGAGCGCCATACCACCAACAACCGCATGGAGCTGACCGCGGTGATCGAGGCGCTGTCCGCACTCAAGCGGCCGTGCGACGTGACGATCCACACCGACAGCGAGTACGTGCGCAAGGGCATCACCGAGTGGATCCACGGCTGGAAGCGGCGCGGCTGGACCACCGCCGACCGCAAGCCGGTGAAGAACGTCGAGCTGTGGCAGCGGCTCGATGCGCTGCGCGAACGGCACCGCGTGCACTGGCGCTGGGTCAAGGGCCACGCCGGCGATCCGGGCAACGAGCGCGCCGACGAGCTGGCCAACCGTGGCGCCGACGCCGCCGGCTGACCGCGTTCAGACCAGGCCGTCGAAGGGCAGCACGTCGACCGGGTCGCCGGCCGCGACGTCGCCCTGCGCGTGGTGCAGCACGACCAGCCCGTTGGCGACGCTCATGCTGCGCAGGATGCCCGAGCCCTGGCTGCCGGTGATCGCTACGCGCAGGCGGCCGTCGGCGCCGGCGACGACGATGCCGCGCTGGTATTCGGTGCGCCCCGGCTTCTTGCGGATGGCCTCGGTGCACGCGGCCTTGATCATCGGCAGCGGCTCGGCCGTCGCGCCGCTCATCGCCAGCAGCGCGTCGCGCACGAAGGCGTAGAAGGTCACCATCACCGCCACCGGGTTGCCGGGCAGGCCGAACAGGATGGCGTCGTGGCCGCGGCTCGCGATGCGGCCGATCGCCATCGGCCGGCCCGGCCGCATGGCGATCCTCCAGAACAGCACTTCGCCCAGCTCGGCCATGATGCGCTTGGTGTAGTCGGCCTCGCCGACGCTGACACCGCCCGAGGTGATCACCGCGTCGGCGCTCTCGGCGGCGCGGCGGAACGCGGTCTCGAGCGCGGCCGGCTCGTCGCGCACGACGCCGAGGTCGAGCAGCTCGACGCCCAGGCGCGACAGCATGCCCCACAAGGTATAGCGGTTGCTGTCGTAGACGCAGCCGGCATCGAGCGGCTCGCCGATCGAGCGCAGTTCGTCGCCGGTGGAGAAGAAGGCGACGCGCAGGCGGCGGAACACCGGCACCTCGGCCGTGCCGAGCGAGGCCAGCAGGCCGAGGTCGGCAGGCCTGAGGATGCGGCCCGCCCTCAACGCTGCCTCGCCGCGCGCCAGGTCCTCGCCGGCGAGGCGGCGGTCGTCGCCGGGGCGGACGACACCCGGCGCGACGACGACGGCGTCGCCGTCGGTCGTCGTGAACTCCTGCGGCACGACGGTGTCCAGCCCGGAGGGCATCACCGCTCCGGTCATGATGCGCACGCAATGGCGTGGCGGCACCGCGCCCTCGAAGCGCTGGCCGGCCAGCCCGGTGCCGGCGACCGCGAGCCGCGTCGGAGCGTCGCTCGCCAGCTCGGCGCCGCGCAACGCGTAGCCGTCCATCGCCGAGTTGTCGTGCGCCGGCACGTCGATCGGCGAGACGATGTCCGCGGCCAGCACGCGGCCCAGCGAGGCGCGTAGCGCCAGCCGCTCCACCGCCTCGACGCGCGGCACGAGCCGGGCGATGAATTCCTGCGCCTGCGCGACCGGCAGCGCGTTCGGGTCGTAGCCGGCGACGCACGAGGCGATGTCTTGCAGCGAGGTCGTCATGGCAGCCGCCGACCGTTCACAGGTACAGCACCATCAGGTCCTTGTCATGGTAGCGGCCGCCGAGCTTGACGGCGCGCGGCAGCGTGCCGTAGCGGGTGAAGCCGGCGGCGCGGTACAGCCGCTGCGCGGCGTCGTTGCCCGCGGTCACGCTGAGCGTCAGCATCTCCAGGCCGTCCGCACGCCGCGCACGCTCGATGCAGGCGTCGAGCAGGGCGCGGCCGATGCCGAGGCGCTGCACCTCGTCGCGCACCATCATGCCGACCACCTGCGCGACGTGCCGCACCTTGAGCCGCGTGTCGCGCTCGCAGCTGATCGCCCCGACCAGCCGGGCGCCGCGCCACGCCCCGATCGTGAAGTGGCCGCCCTCCTGCCGCTCGTAGCCGAGCCGGCTCGAATAGACGCTCGCCGGCTTGATCGCCTCCGCGGCGGCGTCCGACGTGAAGGCGTGCGGGTGCGCCGCCAGCATGCGGTCGCGCAGCGCCTTGTACGCCGGCAGGTCGGCCAGCGCGAGCGGCGCGATCCGCAGCGCCGCGCGCAGCGACGTCGCGTCAGGCATGCGTCCCCGGCCGCTGCAGTTCGCGCAGCTCGTCGGCGGTGTTGGCGTTGACGAAGGCCGCTGCATCGTCGAACGGCACCTCGACCGTGCGGTGCAGCGCGGTCCAGCGGTCGATCTTGCGGCCGCCTCCGGCGGTGAAGCGCGTCAGGCTTTCGAGCAGGCCGGCGCGCAGCAGGCAGAACACCGGCTGCACCTGCGCACCCTGCGGGCCGGGCGTCACCGGCATGGCGATCTCGGCATCGGCCGCCTCGAGCCCGGCGGCCAGGCGCGCCACCAGATCGGTCGGGAACAGCGGCGAATCGCACGGCACCGTGACGAGGTAGTCGGTCTCGCAACGTTCGAGCCCGACCAGGAAGCCGGCCAGCGGGCCGGGAAAGCCGGCCTGCGGATCGGGCCACACCGGCACGCCCATCGCCTCGTACGCGCCGAGATTGCGGTTGGCGTTGATCATCGCCGCGCCCACCTGCGGCTGCAGGCGCAGCAGCGCGTGCAGCGCCAGCGGCATGCCGTGGTAGTTCTGCAGCCCCTTGTCGACGCCGCCCATGCGGCTGGCACGCCCGCCCGCGAGGACGAGTCCGGTGATGTGCTTGGGGTCGATCATGGCCGGGCGATTATGAGCCGCAGCCGCGGCCCGGCCGCGTGCACGCTCAGCCGCCGATGTAGTGCATCTCGACGCGCCGCTCGCCGCCCGAGCGTTCGGCCGGCAGCGCGCTGCGCAGTTCGGAGTAGCGGTCGCCGCGCTGGCGCCAGATGTGGCCGATCGCGGCGGCGATCTCGTCGTCGCGGTACGGCCGGCCGTCGACCTCGCCGCGCAGCAGCGCGCGCAGGTCGTGGCCGCGGCTGGCGAACAGGCACAGGAACAGCTTGCCCTCGGTCGACAGCCGCGCGCGGTTGCAGTCGCGGCAGAACGCCTGCGTCACGCTGGAGATGACGCCGATCTCGCCGCCGCCGTCGCGGTAGCGCCAGCGCTCGGCGGTCTCGCCGGGCGCGCCGGGCGCGAGCGGCTCGAGCGGGAAGGCGGCATGCAGGCGTTCGATCACCTGCGCCGACGGCAGCACCTCGTCCATGCGCCAGCCGTTGCTACCGCCGACATCCATGTATTCGATGAAGCGCAGCACCACCTCGCCGCCGAAGTGCTCGCGGAAGAAGCGCGCCATCGTCACGATCTCGTGGTCGTTGGTGCCCTTCTGGACCACCATGTTGACCTTGATGGGACCGAGCCCGACGCGGCGCGCCTCCTCGATCGCCGCCAGCACGTCGGCGACCGGGAAGCCGACGTCGTTCATGCGGCGGAACACGGCGTCGTCGAGCGCGTCGAGGCTGACCGTGACGCGCTTCAGCCCGGCGTCCTTCAGCGCGCGTGCCTTGCGTGCCAGCAGCGAGCCGTTGGTGGTGAGCGTCAGGTCGAGCGGCGCGCCGTCGGGCGTGCGCAGCGCCGACAGCATGCCGACCAGCCGCTCGACGTCCTTGCGCAGCAGCGGCTCGCCGCCGGTCAGCCGCAGCTTGTGCACCCCGTGGACGACGAACAGCCGTGCCACCCGGGTGATCTCTTCGAAGCTGAGCAGCGAGGCGTGCGGCAGGAAGGCGTAGTCCTTGCCGAACACCTCCTTGGGCATGCAGTAGCTGCAGCGAAAATTGCAGCGGTCGGTGACCGAGATGCGCAGGTCGCGCAGCGGGCGGCCGAGCGTGTCGGCGACCTGGCCGTCGGGTCGCGGCACGCCGGTCGGGACGACCGGAACGGCCGCGGCGTAGCGCAGGTCGGCCAGCGGAATGGTCTTCTCGCCCATGCGGCGATTCTAGGGCGCGGGCCTAGGCCCTCACGGCCGTGCGGGTGCGGGTGCGGGTGCGGCGCCGGCGATGTCGGCGCGGCGCGCGCCGTCGTAGCGACGGACCCAGTAGGCGCTGTCCATGTCCTCGATGCGCACCGCCGCGCCGCTGCGCGGGGCATGGATGAACTTGCCTTCGCCGATGTAGATGCCGACGTGCGAGAAGCTGCGCCTGAGCGTGTCGAAGAACACCAGGTCGCCGGGCTGCAGCTCGTCGCGCTTGACGCTCTGCAGGCCGGGCGCGCGCGCCTGCTCGTCGGAACGGCGCGGCAGCATCAGGCCGATGCTGTGTTCGAAGATGTAGCGGGTGAAGCCGCTGCAGTCGAATCCTTCGCCGGACTGCCCGCCGCGGCGGTACGGCACGCCGACGAAGTTCAGCGCCGTCAGCACGAGGTCGGCCGCGCGGTCGCGCACGCGGCCGATCAGGCTGCCGTCGCTGGCATGGTCGGCCAGCCACTGCGTGATCGGGTCGATGCCCGCCTGCTCGGGCCCGGCGAGTGCGCCGGAGTGGCCGAGCAGCGCCGCCAGCGCCAGCGCCAGCGTACCGGCCAGGCGCGGCGCGGCGCGACGGCAGGGCAGGGCGTTCGGTCGCGGCA
>JBLMVT010000474.1:0-6416 GCA_050256835.1 Betaproteobacteria bacterium
ATCGCCCTCGACCCGGCGACCAGCGGCAGTGCGAGCAGCAGCGCGGTGAGGAACTGGCTCGACACGACGCCATGCACGCGCAGCGGCGCCGTGGCGAGCGGCGCCCCGCTGCCGCTGACGCGCAGCGGCGGGTAGCCCTCGCGGCCGAGATAATCGACGGTGCAGCCGAGCCCGCGCAGCGCGTCGACGAGGTCGCCGATCGGCCGCTCGTGCATGCGCGGCACGCCGGAGAGTTCGAAGCGACCGCCCTGCGTCGCCGCGAGCAGAGCCAGCACGGCGGCCAGCGGGCGCATCGCCGTGCCCGCGTTGCCGAGGAACAGCGCCGCCTCGTGCACCGCCAGCCCCCCGCCGAGCCCGGTGACGGCCAGCGCCTGGCCCTCGCGCGCGGTGCCGCAGCCGAGTGCATGCAGCGCGTCGAGCATCACGTGCGTGTCGTCGGAATCGAGCAGGCCGTGAATGCGGGTCGTGCCTGCACACAGGGCGGCGAGCAGCAGCACCCGGTTGGAGATGCTCTTCGAGCCGGGCAGGCGCACCGTGCCGGCGGCCGTGCGCAGCGGAGGAAGGTCGAGGAAGGGGATCGCGTACATCGGGACGGGGCGCGCCCGCAGGTCGGTCAGCGCGGCGGCTTGTGGCTCATGTGCCAGCCCGCCCGCGCTTCCGACGCGCTCTGGATCAGGTCGAGCAGCGCCTCGGCGTTCCCCGAGCGCATGACGTGTTCGATGGCGTCGAGCGTGTGCCGAAAGCGCATCGACTGCTTGAGGATCTCCTCGCGGTTGGAGATCAGGATGTCGCACCACACCGCCGGGTCGCTGGCGGCGATGCGCGTGAAGTCGCGAAAGCCCGGCCCGGCCAGCGTGAGGTAGTCGTGCCCGGCAGGCTGGCGGGCCACCGCGCTGAAGTAGGCGAAGGCGAGCAGGTGCGGCAGGTGACTGACCGCGGCGAAGGCTGCATCGTGGTTCTCGGGCGTCATCTTCAGCACCTGCGCGCCGATCGCCGACCAGGCGTCGGTGGCCTTCTGCACCAGCGCCGGGTCGGTCTGGGGCAGCGGCGTGAGGATCACCTGGCGCCCGGCGTACAGCGCCGCGTCGGCGTGCCCGATGCCGGCCGCCTCCTTGCCGGCGATCGGATGCGCCGGCACGAAGCAGGGAATGCGCTCCTTGAGGACGCGGCGCGCGGCGTCGACGACGTCGCGCTTGGTAGAGCCGACGTCCATCACCAGCACGCCGGGTTCGACCAGGTGGCGGATCGCCTTGAACGTCGCCTCGGTGGCCGCCACCGGCACGGCGATCAGCACGATGTCCGAGCCCGAGACCGCAAGCAGCGCCGATTCGGCGGCGATGTCGATGACGCCCATGCGGCGCGCCTTCTCGGTGGTCGATGGCGACTTGCTGTAGCCGACCACGCGCTTGACCAGCCCGGCCTGCCTGAGCGCGAGCGCGAACGAGCCGCCCATCAGGCCGCAACCGATCACGCCGAGCTGTTCGAACAGCATGGTCAGTGGGTGTCCAGCGGATAGCTGCCGAGCAGCTTGAAGAATGCGCACACGCTGCGCAGTTCGGCCAGCGCCGCGGCGACCTGCGGCTGGTCCGGGTGACCCTGCAGGTCGATGTAGAAGTAGTACTCCCACTGGCCGGAACGCGCCGGGCGCGACTCGAAGCGCGTCATCGACACGCCGTGCGTCTTCAGCGGAACGAGCATGTCGTGCACCGCGCCGGGCCGATTGGCAACCGACACCACCAGGCTGGTGCAGTCGTGGCCCGAGGCCTGCGGCGGCGAATGCCGTCGCGGATGGGTGACGATCGCGAAGCGGGTGCGGTTGTGCGGATCGTCTTGGATCGCCGGCGCGATCACGTGCAGGCCGTACTCGCTGCCGGCTCGTTCGCTGGCGATCGCCGCCAGCCGCCCGTCCTGCGCAGCCAGCCGCGCGCCTTCGGCGTTGCTGGCCACCGGGCGGCGCTCGACGCCGGGCAGATGGTTGCCGAGCCAGCTGTGGCACTGCGCCAGCGCCTGCGGATGCGCGCACACCGATTCGATGCCCGCCAGCGAGTCGACGCGTCGCAACAGGTTGTGGCGCACGAACAGGCTGGTCTCGCCGACGATGAACAGCGGCGTGGTGAGAAACAGGTCGAGCGAGCGCGCCACCACGCCCTCGGTCGAGTTCTCGACCGGCACGACCCCGAAGTCGGCAGCGCCCGCGGTCGCGCTGCGGAACACTTCGTCGATGCTGGTGCAGGGCACGCCGACGATCGACGAACCGAAGTAGCCGAGCGCCGCCAGTTCGCTGAACGTGCCGGCCGGACCGAGATAGGCGACGCGCGTCGGCGCCTCCAGCGCGCGGCAGGCCGACATGATCTCGCGCCAGATCGGTGCGACGCTGTCGGTCTTCAGCGGGCCGGTGTTGGCGGCCTTCAGGCCCTCGATGACCTGCGCCTCGCGCTCGGGCCGGAACACCGCCGAGCCCTGCTGCTTCTTGATCTCGCCGACCGCCAGCGCGAGCGCAGCGCGGCGGTTCAGCAGCGCGAGCAGTTCGCGGTCGAGCGAGTCGATCTGCACGCGCAGGGCAGCAAGACGCTCGTCGTCAGGCGGCGTGGTGCCGTGGGGACTGGCCATTGGCTAGCGTCAGGGCTTGCTCTTGCCAGCGCCCGAAGCCGCTGACGCCGCGGGCGGCTTGGTCACCTTCAAGCCGACCATGGGAGCGATGCGCTCCTGGAACGCCTTCAGCTTGGGCTCGACGACCGAGCGCGTGTCGGCGACGACCTTCTGCGCGAGGGCGGACTGCATCTCGATGCTCGCGTGAGCATACTTCTTGCTCACCGGCGACTCGAGCCATGCGGCCAGCTGCCGAAGCTCTTCCTCATTGAAATCCTTCTCGAGGATCGGCCCGATCAGATCGGGCGCGAGCGCCGTCGCGCGCGAGCGCAACAGTGGCATGACCTCGTCGAAGAACTTGCGTCCTTCTGCGTCGACATCCTTCGCCACTGCTTCGCGCTTATCGGCCGGAATGTTGGCCCGCAATGCCTGGTTGAGCGGCACCAGCATGCGCGCTAGAGGCTGCTGGGCGAGGTTCCGCGCCAGAGCCTCGATCCCGGGCTGCTGCAGCGCGATCACCTTGGCGATCAGCTCCTTCTTCGCCGGGCTGATCGTTGCCGCTGGCGCGGCTCCCATGGCCGGCGCTGGCGTGGTTTGTGCCCAAGCCGCTCCGCCGAGCAGCGTGGCGAGCAGGGCGGTGAACAGGAGTCGGTGTGTCATCGATCGTTCTCGGGGTTGTCGCCGGGACCGTCCGCCGGCTCGGAAGGGGACTCGCCCGGCGCTTCGCCGTTGGCGTCGTTCTCGACGATGCGCTGCAGGCCGACCAGCTTGGCACCGTCGTCGAGCGCGATCAGCGTCACGCCCTGGGTGGCGCGGCCGAGCTCTCGGATCTCGGAGACACGGGTGCGCACCAGCACGCCGCGGTCGGTGATGAGCATGATCTCGTCCTCGGCGCGCACCAGGGTGGCGGCGACGACCTTGCCGTTGCGCTCGCTCTGCTGGATCGCGATCATGCCCTTCGTGCCGCGGCCGTGGCGGGTGTATTCGACGATCGACGTGCGCTTGCCGTAGCCGTTCTCGGTCGCGGTGAGCACGCTTTGCGACTCGTCCTCGGCGACCAGCATCGCGATCACGCCCTGGCTTTCCTCGAGCGCCATGCCGCGCACGCCGCGCGCGTTGCGCCCCATCGCGCGCACGTCGGCCTCGGGAAAGCGCACCGCCTTGCCGCCGTCGGAGAACAGCATGACATCGTGGTGGCCGTCGGTCAGAGCCGCGCCGATCAGGTAGTCGTCCTCGTCGAGGTCGACCGCGATGATGCCGGCCTTGCGCGGATTGGCGAACTCGTCGAGCGCGGTCTTCTTGACCGTGCCGCGGGCGGTGGCCATGAACACGTAGTGATCCGCCGGGAAGGTGCGGAACTCGCCGGTCAGTGGCAGCACGACGTTGATCTTCTCGCCGCGCTGCAGCGGGAACATGTTGATGATCGGCCGGCCGCGCGAGGCGCGCGTGCCCTGCGGCACTTCCCACACCTTGAGCCAGTAGACGCGCCCTCGGTTGGAGAAGCACAGGATGTAGTCGTGCGTGTTGGCGATGAAGAGCTGGTCGATCCAGTCGTCTTCCTTGGTCACCGTGGCCTGCTTGCCGCGTCCGCCGCGGCGCTGCGCGCGGTACTCCGACAGCGCCTGGCTCTTCACGTAGCCGCTGTGGCTGAGCGTGACGACCATGTCGGTCGGCGCGATCAGGTCCTCGGTGTCCAGCTCCTGCGCGTCGCGCTCGATCGTGCTGCGCCGCGCGCCGAGCTTGGTCAGCGCGAACTCCTGCTTCAGCGAGGTCAGCTCGTCGCCGATGATCGTCGTCACCCGCTCGGGCCGCGCCAGGATGTCGATCAGGTCGGCGATCTCGGCCATCACCTCCTTGTACTCGCCGATGATCTTGTCCTGCTCGAGGCCGGTCAGGCGCTGCAGCCGCATCTGCAGGATCTCGCCGGCCTGCTCCTCGGACAGGCGGTACAGCCCGTCGGCTTGCAGGCCGTAGTGCGAGGGCAGACCCTCGGGCCGGTAGGCCTCGCGGCCGCCCGGTGTGTCGGTTTCGGCGCGCACGAGCATCTCGCGCACCAGCGAGCTGTCCCAGCTCTTGCTCATCAGCGCCGCCTTGGCGACCGGCGGCGTCGGTGAATTCCGGATCGTCTCGATGAACTCGTCGATGTTGGCCAGCGCCACCGCCAGGCCTTCGAGCACGTGCCCGCGCTCGCGCGCCTTGCGCAGCGCGAACACCGTGCGCCGCGTCACCACCTCGCGGCGGTGCTCGAGGAAGACCTCGACGAGGTCCTTCAGGTTGCACAACCTCGGCTGGCCGTCGACCAGCGCCACCATGTTGATGCCGAAGGTGTCCTGCAGCTGCGTCTGCTTGTACAGGTTGTTGAGCACGACCTCGGGCACCTCGCCGCGCTTGAGCTCGACCACCACCCGCATGCCCGACTTGTCGGACTCGTCCTGGATGTGACTGATGCCCTCGATCTTCTTGTCGTTGACGAGCTCGGCGATGCGCTCCTGCAGGTGCTTCTTGTTCACCTGGTACGGAATCTCGTCGACGATGATCGCCTGGCGCTGGCCGCGGTCGATGTCCTCGAAGTGGCACTTGGCGCGCATCACGACCTTGCCGCGGCCGGTCCGATAGCCCTCGCGCACGCCCGCCAGGCCGTAGATGATCCCGGCGGTCGGAAAGTCGGGGGCCGGCACGATCTCCATCAGCTCGTCGATCGACGCGTGCGGGTTCTTCAGCAGGTGCAGGCAGGCGTCGACGACTTCGCCGAGGTTGTGCGGCGGGATGTTGGTCGCCATGCCGACCGCGATGCCGCCCGAGCCGTTGACCAGCAGGTTGGGCAGCCGCGACGGCAGCACCAGCGGCTCCTTCTCCGAGCCGTCGTAGTTGGGACCGAAGTCGACCGTCTCCTTGTCGATGTCGGCCAGCATCTCGTGCGCGATCTTGGCGAGCCGGATCTCCGTGTAGCGCATCGCCGCGGCGTTGTCGCCGTCCACCGAGCCGAAGTTGCCCTGGCCATCGACCAGCATGTGGCGCATCGAGAAGTCCTGCGCCATGCGCACGATCGTGTCGTAGACCGACTGATCGCCATGCGGGTGGTACTTGCCGATCACGTCGCCGACGATGCGGGCGCTCTTCTTGTACGGCCGGTTCCAGTCGTTGTTCAGCTCGTGCATCGCATAGAGCGCACGGCGGTGCACCGGCTTGAGTCCGTCGCGCGCGTCGGGCAGGGCGCGGCCGACGATCACGCTCATGGCGTAGTCGAGATACGAGCGCCGCATCTCCTCTTCGAGGCTGATCGGCAGCGTTTCCTTGGCGAACTGGGTCATGCGGGTGCGGACTCGACGGCCGCTCGGCGAGAGGGAGGCTGATGCGCGCGACGCACCTCGGTATGGGCCGCGATTCTAGTTGCACCGCTTTGTAGCACTCGCGCAACAAGACTCGCGGCAATGCGCGGCGAGCGGCCCAAAATCATGTCCATCCGATGCTTCATGGCACAATCCATCGTCGGTGGTGAGCCCGTGAAACGACTGGGTTTGCCGGCATTTTCCGGATTCCGGTTCGGACGCAATCGCAGGCTCGCTGCGGCTTTCCTTGAGAGGAGAATCATGAAGAAACTGAGTAAGGTGGCGTCGCTCTTCGCCTCCGCCGCGATGGTTGCTTCGGCCTCCGGTGCATTCGCACAGTCGGTCGACAACTGGCGCGCCGGAGACGGCACGGTGTGGAAGGATGGTGCGGGTTCGCTGTGCTGGCGCGATGGCGGCTGGACGCCCGCGACCGGTCAGCAAGGCTGTGACGGCGTGCCGCCGCCGCCGCCGCCGCCGGCTCCGCCGCCGCCCCCGCCG
>JBLMVT010000475.1:0-8440 GCA_050256835.1 Betaproteobacteria bacterium
GTGCGACGCGGCCTTCACGGCCGCGCTCGGCGGCGTCGCGTCGGCCTGCGAGGCGGCGCGCGGCGGGCTCGACACGGTGAGCGAACTGTCGCCCGATTTCGTCAAGCTGGCCGAACGCGCGCAGCAGTTGGGCCAGCTGGCCGCGCTGTTCGGCGAGGCGCGGGCGGTCGGCCAAGTGCGCTGGATCGACCTGTCGCCGCAGCAGGCGCGGCTGGTCGAGTCGCCGCTGGACATCCGCGACGCGCTGCGCGCGCAGATCGGCCCGGGCGGCAAGGCCTGGGTGTTCACCTCGGCGACGCTCGGCGACGACGAACGCCTGTCGTGGTTCGTCGAGCAGTCCGGTCTCGAGGATGCGACCGTGCTGCGCGTCGGCAGCCCGTTCGACTATGCCGGCCACGCGCGGCTGTTCGTGCCGGCGCATTTCCCGAAGCCCAACCAGCCCGGCCATCCGGCGGCGGTGGCGGCGCTGGCCGCGCGCTGCGCCGTCGCACTGGGCGGGCGCAGCTTCGTGCTGACGACGACCTTGCGCGCCATCGGCGTCATCGCCGACGCGCTGCGCGAGCGCCTCGACGCCGAGGGGCATTCGATCGACGTGCTGATCCAGGGCAGCGCGCCGAAGCGGCAGCTGCTGCAGCAGTTCCTCGCCCGTCCGCGCGCGGTGCTGGTCGGCTCGCAGAGCTTCTGGGAAGGCATCGACGTGCCGGGCGCCGCGCTGCAATGCGTGCTGATCGACAAGCTGCCGTTCCCGCCGCCGAACGATCCACTGGTCGAGGCGCGGGTGCGAAGGCTCGAGGCGGCCGGGCGCAATGCCTTCGCCGACTACTTCGTCGCCGAGGCCGCGGTGTCGCTCAAGCAGGGCGCGGGGCGGCTGATCCGCACCGAGACCGACCACGGCCTGCTGGTCGTGTGCGATCCGCGCATGGTGCTGATGAGCTACGGCCGGCGGCTGCGCGAGGCCTTGCCACCGATGACTCCGGTGGCGAGCGAGCAGGAGGCGGTCGACTGGCTCGCCGCGATCGCCGGCGAGGGCGCTACCAGAGCCGCCACCACGCCTTCTGTTTCTCCTGCAGCGTGCCGCTCCTGAGGTAGGCGCTGTCGGGGTAGTTCTGCCTGAGCACGCGCTCGGCGTCGTCGCGCAGCTGGGCCAGGCCGAGCCGGTCGTAGCTGCTCGCCATCAGGAACAGCGCCTCCTCGGCGGCCGGCGACTGCTGGAACTCCTGCACCGCGACCTGCGCGCGGTTGGCCGCCGCGACATAGGCACCGCGCCGGTAGTAGTAGCGCGCGACGTGCACCTCGTAGGCGGCCAGCGAGTTGACGATGTAGGTCATGCGCGCGCGTGCGTCGGCCGCGTACTTCGATTGCGGGAAGCGCTCGACGAGCTGGCGGAACGCCTGGTACGAGTCGCGCGAGGCCTGCTGGTCGCGCTCGGACAGGTCCTGCGCCGCCAGGCTTCCCAGCAGCCCGAGGTTGTCGTTGAAGTTGACCAGCCCCTTGAGGTAGAGCGCGTAGTCGAACGCCGGGCTGGTCGGATGCAGCTTCATGAAGCGGTCGATCGTCGCCAGCGCCTCGGGCCGCTCGCCCGCCTTCCAGTGCGCGTAGGCCAGCTCGAGCTGAGCTTGCTGCGCCAGCGGTGTGCCGGCGGCGCGGCCCTCGAGCCGCTCATAGAGCTTGATCGCCTTGTCGTAGCTGCCATTGGCCTGCTCGTCCTTGGCCTGGGCATACAATTCCTCGACCGACAGCTTGCTCGTCTCGTCCTTCGGCGTCGAGCCGCAGGCGGCCAGCATCAGCGCCGCCGTCACGCAGCAGGCGGCTCGCCAGGCGGACGTCATCCGATTCGTCGATCGCGTCATGCATTGCGGCAGCGCGCGGCTGCCCTCTCGAACAAAGCCGGAATTTTATATGGACCAGCCTGCGCGCGAGCGCGCGCCCGAGGAAGCGTCCGACGATGCCGATTCGCCGCAGGCCGACGAGGTCGAACGGCGCAGCGTGATCGTCGATGCGGCGCTGCACGGCCAGCGGCTGGACCGCGCGCTCGTCGCGATCGCCGGCGAGTTCTCGCGCAGCCATCTGCAGTCGCTGATCGAGGCCGGCCACGCGCAGGTCGACGGCGTGGTGCAACGCACCGCCTCGCGCCGCGTGTCGGCCGGCCAGCGCATCGACATCGAGCTGATCCCGACCGCGGAAAGCCGTGCCTTCCGCCCCGAGGCGCTGCCGCTGACGATCGTCCACGAGGACGACGACCTGCTGGTCATCGACAAGCCTGCCGGCCTGGTCGTCCATCCGGCGGCGGGCCACTGGTCGGGCACCTTGCTGAACGCGCTGCTCGCGCACCATGCCGCCGCCGCCGGCCTGCCGCGCGCGGGCATCGTGCACCGGCTCGACAAGGACACGTCGGGACTGATGGTGGTCGGCAAGACGCTGGCGGCGACGACGGCGCTGGTGCGCGCCATCGCCGCACGCGAGCTGCACCGCGAGTACCTCGCGCTGGTGCATGGCCGCGTCGACGAGCCCAGCTTCACCATCGACGCGCCGATCGGGCGCGACCCGCGCTCACGCGTGCGCATGGCCGTGGTCGGCAGCGGCAAGCCGGCGCGCACCGACGTCCAGCGCCTGTCGTCGACCGACACCTGCAGCGCCCTGCGCTGCATCCTGCACACCGGCCGCACGCACCAGATCCGCGTGCACCTCGCGGCGCGCGGCCACCCGCTTCTCGGGGACACGCTGTACGGCGGCAGGCCTGCGCTCGGCCTGACGCGGCAGGCGCTGCACGCGGTGCGGCTGCGGCTGGCCCATCCGGCGAGCGGGTCGCCGCTCGAATTCGTCGCCGCGCCGCCGGCCGATTTCGCCGCCGCCTGGCGCCAGGTGCACTCCGACGCATGGTGATCGGCCGCATTCGGTACAATGGCCGAAACCTTGGCGCAGCGCGCGCCGTGGCCGGTCCGGCGAAACGTCGGCCGAGCCTGGCCCGCCCACCGTCGCGGTCCCGTGCCCGGGCCGCGTGCCGAAGCGCCGAAGGCTGATGCGCCGCAGGAGGCGCCGGGCCGCGTGCCGAAGAGGCTTCGATACCCGGAGACGTTGCAACCCTCGGGACAAGGGCTCACCGCCGCAGGTGTTCGGCCTGCGCCAACCAGCCGCCACACCGGCGGCGTGAGACGAACGACGGTTCATATGGATACCCAGGATGCCAAGCGCGTCCTCGAGACCGCGCTCATCTGCGCCCAGCAGCCGATGCCGCTGGCGGAGATGCGCGCGCTGTTCGCCGACGAGATCGGCCCCGACACCCTTCGCGACCTGCTCGACGCGCTGGCTCGCGACTGGGACGGGCGCGGCGTCGAACTGGTCGCGCTGGCCGGCGGCTGGCGCTTCCAGAGCCGGCCCGAGATGCGCGAATACCTCGAGCGCCTGAACCCCGAGAAGCCGCCGAAGTACTCGCGCGCGGTGCTGGAGACGCTGGCCATCGTCGCCTATCGCCAGCCGGTGACGCGCGGCGACATCGAGGACATCCGCGGCGTGACGGTGAGCACCCCGGTGATCAAGCAACTCGAGGACCGCGGCTGGATCGAAACGATCGGCTACCGGGAAACGCCCGGCCGCCCCGCGCTGTACGCGACGACGCGCCAGTTCCTCGACGACCTCGGACTGGCCGGACTCGATCAACTGCCGGCCGTCGAAGGCGTCGCGCCGCTGGCTGCCCAGCTGCAGGTGGCGTTGCCCGCGCAGGCCTCGCTGCTGCAGGTCGAGCCACAGGCCGAACCGCCGACCAGCGCGACGCCGGCCGACGCCGCTTCCCTTGCGCGCATCAGCGACGATGCGCCGCCCGCCGGTGACGCCACCGACCCCCAGGTTCCGATGGAACGCCAAGCATGAACACGAACCCGGATTCGCCCCTCAACGAAACGCAAGCCGCCGAAACGCCGGCCGATGCCACGGTCGATGCACCCACGGAAGCACCCGCGCGCAAGCGCAGGGCGCCACGCGACCTCGCCACGGCAGCGGCGGCGACAGCGCCCGAGTCAGGCGAGACCGCCGAGCCGAAGCGTCGTCGCCGCAAGCCGGTCGAGGCGGAACCGACGCCGGCGGCACTGATGCCGGCCGAATCGATACAGGCCGAATCGGTACAGGCACCGGCGGGGGTCGAACCGATGCAGGCGGAACAAATTGCTTCGCCGCTCGAAGCATCGGCCGGCATGGCCGCGCCGCCAGCGGCCGAGGACGCGGACGATGCAGACGAGGCCGAGGCGCCGGCCGAAGAGGCAGCCGCACCCAAGCGCGTGCTGGCGCCGGAGCCCGATGCGCCGAAGCTGCAGAAGGTGCTGGCGCAGGCGGGCGTCGGCTCGCGCCGCGACATGGAGCAGCTCATCGCCGACGGCGCGATCACCGTCAACGGTGAGCCTGCGCACATCGGCCAGCGCGTTTCGTTCGGCGACCGCATCGCGGTCAACGGCAAGCCGATCCGATTTCGCATCGCGCCGCCGCTGCCGCGCATCCTCGCCTACCACAAGCCGGTCGGCGAGGTGGTGACGCACCATGACCCGGAGAACCGACCGACGGTGTTCCGCCGCCTGCCGCGCCTGCCGCACGGCAAGTGGCAGTCGGTTGGGCGGCTGGACATCAACACCGAGGGCCTGCTGCTGTTCACCAACTCCGGCGACCTCGCCAACCAGCTGATGCACCCGCGTTTCGGCGTCGAGCGCGAGTACGCGGTGCGGGTGCTCGGCAAGCTCGACGACGACCAGCGCGACGAGCTGCTCGACGGCGTCGAGGTCGACGGCCAGGAAGCGAAGCTCGAGTCGATCACCGACGGCGGCGGCGAGGGCGCCAACCACTGGTACCGCGTCGTCATCACCGAGGGTCGCAACCGCGAGGTGCGCAAGCTGTTCGAGGCGATCGGGCTGACGGTGAGCCGGCTGATCCGCATCCGCTACGGCACGGTGGTGCTGCCGCGCGGACTCAAGCGCGGCGTCTGGGTCGACCTCGACGAAGCCGACGTGCGCGCGATCCGCAAGCTCGCCGGCGGCGGCGAGGGTGCACGTGCCGAGGCGGGCAACGGGCCGCGCGAACGGCGCAACGCCCGCCGCGGTGGACGCGACCGGCCACGCGACAAGGAGCGCAGCGTCGAGCGCGTGCCGCAGCCGCAGTCCGCGCCGCGCGACGAGGACGAAGATTTCGATCCCGGCCGTATCCCCAACCCGCTGGAGCAGACCTTCGACCGCCGCTTCGCGCAGAAGGGCCAGCGCGGCGGGCTGGTCGGGTTCGGCTCGCCCAACGCCCCGCGCCAGCCGGGGGGCAAGCAGGGCGGCAGCGGCCCGCGCCAGCCCGACCCGATGCAGACCTCGGTCGGCTACATCGGTGCCGACGCCTTCCACCGCAAGGGCGGGCGCGGCGGCGGCTACGGCGGTGGTGGCGGTGGCGGTGGACGCGGCCGGCGCGGCCGGTGAAGGTCGCCCGGACCCCGCTCGCTACAATTCGAGGCTTTGCCGAACTGCAATCAGGAGAGAGTCTTCATGGCGGTCGAACGCACCCTGTCGATCATCAAGCCCGATGCCGTGGCGAAGAACGTCATCGGCCAGATCTACGCGCGCTTCGAGGCGGCCGGGCTGAAGATCGTCGCCGCCCGGATGGCGCACCTCTCGCGCCGCGAGGCCGAGGCCTTCTACGCCGTGCACAAGGCTCGGCCGTTCTTCAACGACCTGGTCAGCTTCATGATCTCGGGCCCGGTGATGATCCAGGTGCTCGAGGGCGAGAATGCGATCGCGAAGAACCGTGAACTGATGGGCGCGACCGACCCGAAGAAGGCCGACAAGGGAACGATCCGCGCCGATTTCGCCTCCAGCATCGATGCCAATGCCGTACACGGCTCGGACGCGCCGGAAACCGCCGCGGTCGAGGTCGCGTTCTTCTTCCCTGGCATGGCGATCTACAGCCGCTGAATCCCGCCGCATGACCGCCGCCGTCGATCTTCTGGACTTCGATCTCGAAGGGCTGGCGGCCCATTGCGCGAGCCTCGGCGAGAAGCGCTTTCGCGCGGTCCAGCTGATGCGCTGGGTGCACCAGCGCGGCGCCTCCGACTTCGCGGCGATGACCGATCTCGCCCGCTCGCTGCGCGGCAAGCTCGAGGGTGCCGCGCAGGTGCGCGCGCTGCCGCTGGCCAGCGAGCAGGCATCGCGCGACGGCACGGTCAAGTGGCTGTTCGACGTCGGCGGCGGCAACGCCGTCGAGACGGTATTCATCCCGGAATCCGATCGCGGCACGCTGTGCGTGTCGTCGCAGGCCGGCTGCGCGGTCGGCTGCCGCTTCTGCTCGACCGGGCAGCAGGGCTTCGCGCGCAACCTGACGACCGGCGAGATCATCGCCCAGCTCTGGTTCGCCGAGCACGAGCTGCGCCGGCGCCTCGGCCTGCCGAGCGGCGAGCGCGCGGTCAGCAACGTCGTGATGATGGGCATGGGCGAGCCGCTGCAGAACTACGCGGCGCTGCTGCCCGCGCTGCGCGTCATGCTGGACGACCATGCCTACGGCCTGTCGCGCCGGCGCGTGACGGTGTCGACCTCGGGCGTGGTGCCGATGATCGACCGATTGCGCGAGGACTGCCCGGTGGCGCTGGCGGTGTCGCTGCACGCGCCGAACGACGCTCTGCGCGACCAGCTCGTCCCTCTCAACCGCAAGTACCCGATCGCCGAACTGCTCGACGCCTGCGTGCGCTACCTCGACGCCGCGCCGCGCGACTTCATCACCTTCGAGTACTGCATGCTCGACGGTGTCAACGACGCCCCCGAGCAGGCGCGCGAGCTGGTGCGTCTGTTGCGCGGGCGCGTGCCGTGCAAGCTCAACCTGATTCCCTTCAACCCGTTCCCGGCGTCCGGGCTGCAGCGCTCGCCGGCCGAGCGCGTGCAGGCGTTCGCCGGCGAGCTGCAGGACGCCGGCCTCGTCACCACCGTGCGCCGGACGCGCGGCGACGACATCGATGCCGCCTGCGGCCAGCTCGCCGGCGAGGTGCAGGACCGCACCCATGCCGCGCTGCGGTTGACGCGCGCGCCGATCCGCGTCCACCGGCGCGGCACCCTCTCGCAGGAGCACGGCGCGTGACGACCCGATCGACCAAGGCGGCCCTGGCCGCGCTCGCGCTGGCCGCGCTCGCCGCCTGCACGACGACGACCACCACCTCGCAGCGCACGCCCGAGGCGACCGACCCGTCGACCGTCAATCCGAACGACCCTTCCGAGGTCGCCCGCCGCACCCGCGTGCGCCTCGAGCTGGCGAGCGCGTATTTCGCGCGCGGCCAGTCGGCCACCGCGCTCGACGAGGTGCAGCGCGCGCTGCAGGCCAACCCGAATTCGGTCGAGGCCTACAACCTGCGTGGCCTGATCTACGCCCGGCTGGGCGACGACGCGCAGGCCGAGGAGAGCTTCCGGCAGGCGCTGCGCATCAGCCCGCGCGACGGCGACACGCTGCACAACTACGGCTGGTACCAGTGCGAGCAGAAGCGCTACGACCAGGCGCAGGCGCTGTTCGCCCAGGTGCTGGCGCAGGCGCAGTACCGCGACGCGCCGCGCACGCTGCTCGTGCAGGGCGTGTGCCGGGCGCGCGCCGGCCAGATGGCCGAGGCCGAGCGCTCGCTGCAGCGCGCATTCGAGGTCGACCCCTCGAACGTCGCGGTGCAGGTCAACCTCGCCGAGGTGCTGCTGCGCCGCGGCGAGCTCGAGCGCGCTCGCTTCTACATCCGTCGCGTCAACAGCCAGCCCGAGCAGTCGAACGCCGAGACGCTGTGGCTGGCGGCGCGCATCGAGCACGCCGCGAACCAGAAGCAGTCGCTGGCCGAGATCGGGAGCCAGCTGCGCAGCCGCTTCCCGCAGTCGCGCGAAGCTGCGGCGTTCGAGCAGGGCCGCTTCGATGAGCAATGAGGCGCCGCCCGAGCCGCGCAGCGCCGGCTCGACGCTGAGCGCAGGCGCGCTGCTGCGCGAGGCACGCAAGGCGCAGGGGATGCACCTGGCGGCGATCGCCGCGTCGATCAAGGTCGCGCCGCAGAAGCTGGAAGCACTGGAGAACGACCGGCTCGACCAGCTCCCCGACCCGACCTTCACGCGCGCGCTGGCGCAGGCGATGTGCCGGGTGCTGAAGATCGATCCGCAGCCGGTGCTGGCGCGGCTGCCGCAGGGCATGGCGCACCGGCTCGAGCGCCTCGAGGGCGGGCTGAACCAGCCGTTCCGCGCGCGCGACAGCCATGTCGAGCCACGCGACTGGTCTGCGATGCGCAGCCCGGCGGTGTGGGGTCCGGCGTTGCTCGTGCTGGGCGCGGCGCTGTTGCTGTTCGTGCCGTTCGATACGCTGCGTCCCAAGCGCGTCGCCTCGGCCGACGCGGAGGCACCGCCAGCCGCGGCGAGCGCGCCCGCTGTTTCGGCTTCGGCGGCATTGACGGTATCGGCCGCGGCGGCCGAACCCGCCG
>JBLMVT010000476.1:0-2504 GCA_050256835.1 Betaproteobacteria bacterium
TGGCCGAGACGCAGCAGACGCTGGTGCTGAACCGCCTGCGCAGCCGCATCCGCGTGCAGGCCGACGGCCAGATGAAGACCGGCCGCGACGTCGCCATCGCCGCGCTGCTCGGCGCCGACGAGTTCGGCTTTGCCACGGCGCCGCTGGTCGTCGAGGGCTGCGTGATGATGCGCAAGTGCCACCTCAACACCTGCCCTGTCGGCGTGGCCACGCAGGACCCGGTGCTGCGGCGCAAGTTCCAGGGCAAGCCCGAGCACGTCGTCAACTACTTCTTCTTCGTCGCCGAGGAGGTGCGCCAGATCATGGCGCAGCTCGGCATCCGCCGGTTCGACGACATGATCGGTCGCAGCGACCTGCTCGACACGCGCAAGGGCGTCGCCCACTGGAAGGCGCGCGGGCTCGACTTCGGCCGCGTGTTCCACCAGGTCGACGTGCCGGCGGAGGTGCCGCGCCACCAGGTCGAGCGCCAGGATCACGGGCTCCAGCGCGCGCTCGACGTGCGGCTGATCGAGAAGTGCCGCCCGGCGATCGAGCGCGGCGAGAAGGTGCAGCTGCTCGAGGAGGCGCGTAACGTCAACCGAACCGTGGGGGCGATGCTGTCGGGCGAGCTGATCCGGCATCGACCCGAGGGCCTGCCCGACCACACCATCTTCATCCAGATGGAGGGCACGGGAGGCCAGAGCTACGTCGCCTTCCTGGCCCAGGGCATCACGCTGTACCTGATCGGCGACGCCAACGACTACACGGGCAAGGGGCTGTCCGGCGGGCGCATCATCGTGCGACCCAGCATCGACTTCCGCGGCGACGCGACGCGCAACATCATCGTCGGCAACACCGTGCTGTACGGCGCGACGCGCGGCGAGGCGTTCTTCCGCGGTGTGGCCGGCGAGCGCTTCGCAGTGCGGCTGTCGGGCGCGACGGCGGTGGTCGAGGGCACGGGCGACCACGGCTGCGAGTACATGACCGGCGGCACGGTGGTCGTGCTCGGCCGCACCGGGCGCAACTTCGCCGCCGGCATGAGCGGGGGCATCGCCTACGTGTACGACGAGGACGGCCAGTTCGCCAGCCGCTGCAACACCGCGATGGTGGCGCTCGAGCGCGTGCTGTCGGCCGAAGAGCAGCGCGCCACGCACGACGAGAAGACCTTCCACCGCGACGCGGCCGGCCGGCCCGAGACCGACGAGGCGCTGCTCAGACGCATGGTCGAGGACCACCATCGCTGGACCGGCTCGCTGCGCGCGCGCGAGATCCTCGACCGCTGGGCCGAGTCGCGCGGCCGCTTCGTCAAGGTGTTCCCGAGCGAATACCGGCGTGCGCTGATCGAGCGCGAGGCTGATCAGACGCTGGTCAGCGGCGACGCCACCGCGGCGCTGGAGGCCAACGCCACCATCGAGCGCGCGAAGCAGCCCGAGAAGCAGGTCACCCCGGTCGTCCCCGCCAAGTAATCGACACGACAACCACCATGGGCAAGATCACCGGCTTTCTGGAGTACGAGCGCGTCGAGGAGCCTCACGTCCCGGTCGCCAAGCGAGTCAGGAACTACAAGGAGTTCGTCATCGCGCTGGCCGAGGACGAGGCCAAGATCCAGGGTGCGCGCTGCATGGACTGCGGCATCCCGTTCTGCAGCAGCGCGTGCCCTGTCAACAACATCATTCCGGACTGGAACGACCTCGTCTACCACGGCGACTGGAAGGACGCCTTCCGCGTTCTCGACTCGACCAACAACTTCCCGGACTTCACCGGCCGCATCTGCCCGGCGCCCTGCGAGGCGGCGTGCACGCTCAACTACAACGACGATCCGGTCGGCATCAAGTCGATCGAGCACGCGATCATCGACCGCGCCTGGCTCGAGGGCTACGTCGTGCCGAGGCCGGCCGCCCAGCGCACCGGCAAGAAGGTCGCGGTCGTCGGCTCGGGCCCGGCCGGGCTGGCCGCCGCGCAGCAGCTCGCGCGCGCCGGCCACGACGTCACCGTGTTCGAGAAGAACGACCGCATCGGCGGCCTACTGCGCTACGGCATCCCCGACTTCAAGCTGGAGAAGTCGCACATCGACCGGCGCATCGCGCAGATGCAGGCCGAGGGCGTGACCTTCCGCACCGGCGTGCTGGTCGGGGCCTGGCCCGCGGGCAGCACGGTACTGAACGACGCCGCCCGCACCGTCACGCCCGCGGAACTGGACGCCGAGTTCGACGCTGTGCTGCTGGCCGGCGGCGCCGAGCAGCCGCGCGACCTGCCGGCGCCCGGCCGCACCCTGGCCGGCATCCACTTCGCGATGGAGTTCCTGCCGCAGCAAAACAAGGTCGTCGCCGGCGACGCGGTCGAAGGCCAGATCCTCGCGACCGGCAAGCACGTCGTCGTGATTGGCGGCGGCGACACCGGCAGCGACTGCGTCGGCACCAGCAACCGCCACGGCGCGAAGAGCGTGACGCAGTTCGAACTGCTGCCGATGCCGCCCGAGCACGAGGACAAGGCGCTGACCTGGCCGTACTGGCCGATCAAGCTGC